>JABDJB010000055.1 GCA_013003425.1 Gammaproteobacteria bacterium
TCGACCATTGTCTTCCCGTTGCCGCTGGACCTGATTGCACCGCTGTTGAAAAAGTCCTAACCGGCGCCGCGCTGCTGCAATATCGCCAGAACCTCGTCCTGCTCGGCCAATGACAGCAGGATAACGAGGTCGCCCGGCTGCGCCCACGCCATGGCGTCATGCAGCGCTGCCACTTCCGTCTGGTGATGAGTCAGCTGATCGCGACGTGCCCCCAGTTTTGTCAGCCGGTCGTGCAACAAGTCCTTTAATTCGCCGGGCTCGCGGCCGCGCGCGTATTTGGCTATTTCCAGCGTGACCAGCCGATCCGGCTGCAGCTGCCAGGCTATGTCGGCAAGATCCTGGATCAGTGCATCGGTGCGGTCGCCTGCCTCGCCAAAAGCAATGAGCCGGCGCCGTGCCGGCAGGTTGCGCGCCAGGCTGACGATGGCGCGCAAGGCGTCGGGGTTGTGGGCGAAATCCACCAGCACCTTTACGCCGTCGATATCGAACAGGTTGCCGCGGCCGGGATTATCGTCCGGGGCAAAGCCGGCCAGGCCGTCGACAATGGCCTTGTGGCCGATGCCGAGACTTTCACACAGCGCCGCAACACCAAGCGCATTGGCAATGTTATGGCGGGCCGCGCCGCCAAGCGTCAGCGGTATCTCATCGGCGCGAATAACATCGTTCCATTTGCCATCGCGACACTCGCAAATCACTTCGTCACGCAGCGCCCAGGCCTGCCCGCCTGAACTTACGTGCTGCTTTATCACCGGGTTCGATGCATCAAGGGAGAAAAACACCACAGGAGCGGGCGACTCCGGTGCTTTGGCCACCAGCAGCGGGTCATCCGCGTTGAGCACCAGCCGGTCGCCGCTGCCGAGGGCGCGGCTTACCACCCATTTTGCGTCGAGCAGCTCATCCAGATTCGCCGAACCGAAATCACCAATGTGATCACGCGCGATCCGGGTAATCAGCGCGGCCTGCGCCCGCGGGACGCCGATGCCCCGACGCAGCAGTCCGCCTCGTGCCGTCTCCAGGATGGCAATATCGATGTCTCGATTACGCAACGTCGTACGTGCGCCGCCGGGACCCGCATAGTCGCCCGGGTCGATGACCTGGTCATCGACGGCCAGCCAGTCTGTCGAGCTGTAGCCCACGTGCAGCCCTGCCGCGCGTGCGACCCCCGCAGCAAGACGCACAGACGTTGTCTTGCCATTGGTGCCGGTAACCAGGCCGACCGGGATTTCATGCAGCCGGCTCCAGTCGATCTCGTCGGGTTGTGGCAATCCGCTAACGGGCCATGTCTTGCTGCCACGACCCAGCCCGATGGATGCTTCGTCGTCATCGCTGAGAAAAACACGACCATGATGGAACGCCGCTGCCTGCAGGTTACGCAATGACGGGTTTGACTCTTCGGCTATCAGGCCTTGCAGCCTGGCAGCCGCGCCCGCCAGCGATTCCGTGCCGCTTCCGCTGGCGGCAGCCAAAGCCCATTCGTTGACTTCCGTTGCTGCATAGAGCGCATCGATCGGGGCAGACAGCGCCAGGCTGGCGCCACCGCGGCAGCGGCGCACGTAGAGCTGCTCGCTGCTCCACCCCACTGCATCGAGTATTTTCCGCGCCTGCTTTTGCCAGGCGGCTATCAGTGTTTCACACCGGTCATCGTCGACAGCTACATCGATTACAGCACCGGCCCCCGGGCTGACCGCATTAGCCCCCGTGAGGCGGCGGCTGTCCAGAAGTTCCATCAGTCGCTGTCTTCTGCTTCCCGTGCAATACGCACGCCACGCTCATCACGAATAATTTCGAGATTCTCGTCTATCTCAAAATCGTCCACCTCCGGCGGCGCGGCTTTGACTACTGGCGCCACCACTTCGCCGGCATCGCGTTCGCCGCCAAAGTAGATGATTTGCTTCCAGGTACGCTTGATGTTGTCGCCCAGAATCAGCAGCAGGTCGCCGGCTTCCGCACGATTCAGCGCGTCATCGACGGATTGCTGCTCGTCTTCGACGATGCTGACCTGGTCTGCGGCAACACCGGCATCGAGCAACGTTTCGCGCAGCAGGGCCGGTACCTCGCCGGATTCCCGGCCACGCACCCGGTCGTCCTGACGGCAGATGTAATGGTCGAAGTGGCCGGCCGCGTACTGCGCGATTTGCCGGATATCTTCGTCGCGACGATCGCCAGGCGCAGCCAGCACAACGATGCGACGGCCTTCCACATCGAAACGGTCAACCAGGTCACACATTGCTTTTACCGCGGCGGGATTATGTGCGTAGTCGAGAATGACCTTGAACGGGTGCTCGGTGTAGATATTCATACGACCGGGCGCCTGGAAAAATGTCGTGTCAAAGGTGCGCAGCCCCTGGCGGATATTGTCCAGGCTGACGCCCATCGAATACGCAAGCCCGGCGGCAAACATGGCGTTTTGCACGTTGTGCAGTGCCCGCCCTTCAATAGTGGCCGGTATGAGGTGCGTCCATAGCAGCGGCATGTGACTTTCGGAATCGTAGATGGTGATCATGTGCCCGTTCATACCCTCTTCGAGCACGACCGCTCGTCCGCCGGACCGGATATGTTCTTTCACCAGCGGATGACGCTGGTTCATGGTCACATAACAGAGCTGTGTAGCCTTGGTGTAGTCGGCCATACGCAGACACAATTCATCATCGGCGTTGAGCACGGCGGCGTCGGTTGCCACCTCGATCGGCACCCGCTTTATTTCTGCCAGTTGCTCCAGTGTATCGATGCCTTTCAGCCCGAGATGATCGGCCGATATGTTCAGGCAGGCGGCAACGTTGCAGCTGGAAAAACCCAGCCCGGCACGCAGCAGGCCGCCACGCGCGCTTTCCATGACCGCAGCATCGACGCTGGGGTCGCGCAGCGCCATCGCTGCGGAAACCGGACCGGTCATGTCGCCTTCGACGGTCAACTGACCGTCGACATAAACGCCGTCGGTACTGGTCAGCGCCACAGTGTGGCCATTGAGCTTCAGGATATGCGCCAACATGCGCGAGGTGGTGGTCTTGCCATTGGTTCCCGTGATCGCCGCAATCGGAATACGCGATGGTGTGCCGGGCGGAAACAGCATGTCGATGACTGGACCGGCCACGTCGCGCGGCGTGCCTTCACTCGGCGCGACGTGCATGCGGAAGCCCGGTCCGGCGTTGATTTCGCAGATCGCGCCGCCGTTTTCGTGATACGACTGCGTAATGTCATCGGTAAGAAAATCCACGCCGCCTATGTCCAGCCCGATGCCGCGTATCGCGCGTTCCGCCATCTCGCGGTTGTCAGGATGGATAACGTCTGTGACATCGATTGCCGTGCCGCCGGTGGACAGATTCGCCGTTGTGCGCAGGTAAACGACTTCGTCTTTTTCCGGCACCGTGTTGCGGTCGTAACCACTTGCCGTCAGCAGGCGTTCGGCCTGGTGATCGAATTCCAGCCGGGTCAGCGCCTTTTCGTGGCCCACACCACGCCGCGGATCCTGGTTTACGATGTCCACGAGTTCTTCAATGGTATGCCGGCCATCGCCAACAACATGCCCGGGTACGCGCTTTGCCGCCGCAACCAGCTCGCCGTTAACGACAAGCAGCCTGTGATCCAGACCGGTAATAAAGCTCTCGACGACGACGCTGCGATGATGCTCCCGTGCCTTGGCAAACGCGACTTCGACCTGCTCGGACGTCGTCAGGTTGGTCGAGACGCCGCGACCATGGTTGGCGCTTAGTGGCTTGAGCACCACCGGGTAGCCGATGCGTCGGGCAGCGCGTTTTGCATCTGAGCTGCTGCGGACGATCAGCTGTTTCGGCACCGGCAGGCCCAGATCACGCAGGATGTGGTTGGTTTCTTCTTTGTCTGAAGCCAGCTCCACCGCAATGTTGCTTGTGCGGCCGGTGGTGGTTGCCCAGATGCGCTGCTGATAACGGCCATGACCGAACTGCACCAGGCTGAACTCGCCCAGTCTGATCCACGGAATATCCCGCTCTTCTGCAGCGGCAACCAGCGAAGCGGTGCTTGGCCCCAGTGCGCGACGCTGAGTGGCACGAATAAAGCGATCGCGCTCGGCAGCGAAGTCCCAGTCCGGCCCGGGTGCTTCGGGCGGCTGCAGTTCCGCCGGCAACAGGCTGTGCAGAATTTCGAGCGCCAGCTTGCTGGCCGCCTGGCCTACTGCAGCGTCGTGATACTGGAACACCATGTAGTACTGGCCTTCCTCACCGGTCGAACGCGTCTTGCCAAAGGTAACCGGCGAGCCGGCCACGTTTTGCAGCTCGATCGCCACGTGTTCCATGACATGCCCGAGCCAGGTGCCTTCGTCCTCGGTGAGCCGCCGGACAAAGCCACCGGGCTCGCCATACGAACAACCGTGCTCGTGCAATCCGGGCAGCCACTCGAGCAGGCGGTCATTAAATTGTTTCCCGAGCCGGCCGGTCGGCCAGTGCTCCAGTTCGCCCAGATCGATGATGTGGCGAATGACCGGGAAGTGGGCGTAGGTATTAGGCCCTACATAAATATTGGTGGAGAGAATTTTCATACTGCATACCCATGCTCAGGGCGCCGCGTTGCGGCTCTTGATGTCAAAACTGCCACCCTGGACCAGGATGTGCAGGCGCACGCCAATCAGGCTTACCGGTTCCCCTCTTGCAGCCTGGTCCATGGAGGAGTGCTCAAGGTCAGATGGATCGACGATAGTAATGCCGCCGGAACCGACTACTTCCAGTGAGTCGCCCGGTCGAATAAACGCTGCGGTGTCCTCGTCCAGACCGATACCGACGGCGAACGGATTGTAGGCCAGCGCGGTAAGCAGGCGTCCGAGCCGGTCGCGCTGGCGAAAATGCTGATCGATGATGAAATTGTTAGTCAGACCGAGTCCGGGCGCCAGGATAACCTTGTCGGGGCTCGGCGTACTGCCCTCCATGCCGCCAGCGATCATGTGTTCAGGCATAAATGCCGCACCGGCCGATGTGCCGGCTATGTGGGTGCCTGCAGCATTTCGCCTGCGAATCAACTGCGCAACTCGCGTACCGCCCAGTGTCGTCGACAATCGCAGCTGGTTTCCGCCGGTCATGAATATTCCGGTGGCACGTTCGAGGTAGTCGGTGTATTTGTCGTCTTCGCAATCGGCACGCGTGGTAATCGGCAAAACCATGGCATGACGAACACCGAGCTCTCTAAACAGTTTTTCGTAGATGCGCCCGGTATCTTCCAGCTCCGATGCGGTGGGAATAATCGCGATACGGGCCGGCTCGGCGCCGCCGCATATCTCGACGAACCGATTGAGTATTTCCGGGTTACGCAGTTTCTCCTCGGCACCGCCTATCGGCACCAGGAAACCACGATTGGGATTGTCGGATCGAGAAGGCGCCACGCTGCAGTTCTCCTGCCCAAAAGAGCAGATACATTCCGCGAACACGCCGTTCGGGTCAAGTGGGGCAAACCCCCGGCGGGGGCTCTCAGGGTGGCGTCAGCCTCACGGTGATACTGGCGCCACCGAGCCGTGAGCGGGCGATTTGGAGTTCGCCGCCGGCTAACTCGACGATCTCACGGACCATGGCCAGCCCCAGACCGTGACCATCGGCGTGCTGGTCGGCCCTGACGCCACGCTGAAACAGCGCTTCAGCGGCAGCCGGCTCGATGCCAGCGCCGTCATCCTCGACGACCAGTTCCAGCCCGGCTCGCGGCGAATCACCCGCCGCCAGTGCCTGCGCTGAAACCTGCACCTTGCTGTTGCCGTATTTGTAAGCATTGTCGAGCAGGTTGCCGGCAATCTCGGTGAAATCACCCTTGTCGCCGAACCAGGCAACGCCGTCTGCCAGCTGGCAACGGCAGATAATTGCCTTGTCGGCATAAACCTTGTCGAGTGCCCGCACGACAGCCGCAATCGCCGCGGCGACATCGACCGGTTCCTGCCCGAGCGTTATAGCGCCTGACGCGGCAGCGCGGTTGAGCTGGTAGCCGATGATCTCATCCATGCGCTCGAGCTGGTTGCCAATCTCGCCGTCGTCGGTCTTCTTGCTCTCCATCAGGCTGCGGATCACAGCCAGAGGTGTCTTGAGCGAATGGGCCAGGTTGCCCAGCGTATTGCGGTAGCGCTCCAGCCTGGTACGTTCTGCAAGAATCAGCCGATTGGTATTGCGCGTCAGCCCCTGCAATTCGCGCGGGTACTTTTCACTGAGCTGGGGACGCGCGCCGCTTTCCACTTCACGTATTTCGCGCTCTATCTTGCGCAGCGGCGACAGCACCCAGCGCAGCAGGATTCCAAGAGTAATCACCAGGGCGACCGCCAGGCCGGCAAACCAGCCGTAAAGTTGCCGGCGATAGCGCCGCACCTGGTCGAGAAAAGGATCGAGACTTTCAGCGACGCCAAGCTGGTAGCCGGCGGCGCTGCCGTCTTCGAATTCCCACTCGACGTTTAACGTCTGCATGAACACCGCAGTCCCGTCGGCCAGCTCGGTGCGGCTAAACGCGTACTCACCCAGGCCACCAGCCTTAAGCATCGGCAGGTTGCGCCCTACGGCAGATTGCGAACGCCAGATCGGCGTGCCATCCGCTGTGTTGATTTGCGCATAGAGACCGGAGCCGGCGGTACTGAAACGCGGTTCAGGCAGGTCATCGGGCAGCTCAAGCCCGCCGTCAGAAGCTGGTTCGGCTTCGGCCAGCAGCAGGAATATCTGCACGTCGAGCCGTTCCTCTACCGCGCGCTCGGCCGCATGACGAAAAGCCGAGTCGAGCACCAGCACCGTAGCCCCAAAGAAAACCGCCAGCACGAGGCTGACGGCTATCAACAGACGGGCGCTAAGTGACGACATCATTCAAGCGCGAAGCGGTATCCCCTGCCACGGAGGGTCTCGATGGGTCTCATTGTGTTGGCCGGATCCAGCTTGCGCCGCAGCCGCCCAACGAAAACTTCAATGACGTTACTATCGCGCTCGAAGTCCTGTTCGTAAAGACTCTCGGTCAGCTCCGACTTGGACACGACCCGCCCGGCGCTCATCATCAGGTGCTCCAGCACCTTGTATTCATACGATGTCAGGTCTACATCAGAGCCGTCGACGCTGACCTGCTGGGCCGCCGTATCCAGCGCGATGGGCCCGGCGCGCAGCACCGCCTCCGCCCAGCCACCGCGGCGTCGCAACAACGCATTGATACGCGCCAGCACCTCTTCCTTATGAAACGGCTTCACCACGTAATCGTCGGCACCGGACTCCAGGCCGTTGACCTTGTCCTGCCAGCGATCACGCGCGGTAAGAATAAGGATAGGAAAATTCCGCTCGTCCGCACGCAGCTTCGAAATCAGCTCAATGCCGGACATGCCGGGCAGGCCGAGATCGACTATGGCGATATCGATCGGGTATTCCTTGCCGTAATAAAGCCCCTCTTCGCCGTCGCCGACGGCATCCACGATGAAACCCGATTCACGCAGGGCCAGTGCCAGCGAATCACGCAGGGTCTGTTCGTCTTCAACCAGTAATAAACGCATAGTAATGCCTCACATGATCCGGCCGGATCTGGCATCCACGCGGAAAGTACGAACCCGGCCACGGTCATAGACCTTGATGTAGTGCACCGGTCGATCATCCACGTAGCGGGTCTTGGCGCTGATCACATCGCCGTCGATCTGGCGGCGCACTCGTGCGACGGCCTGATCCAGCGAAATGAACCGTTCCTGGGCAGCCAGCCGGATATCATCCGGCGCGGCCTGCACCGCCGGCGCTGCCAGCAACGGCAGGCTCAGCAGCAGCCCAAGAACAATTTGCCTGAGAAAACCCTTCACCAGTTTCCGATCCTCAATAACGTTCGTACTCAGCCGGGGTTACCGCCACGCGCACGCGAATCTCATCGCCTGGCTGACGGTCCATCCGGGTAGTGTACTCCCGGCCGGCAAATTCGTAGGTGACATTGTACCCTTCGACACGGCGTTCCTGACGGGTCGTATACCGGGTCGTGCAACGCTCCACCGTGCGATAACGCGCATGGTCACGGTAATCGCTGCGGTAGTTGTCACGATTGACCTCGTTCTGTGCTACCGCCGAACCGACCAGCGTACCGATCAGCGTCATGGCGTCGCGGCCCTTGCCGTCGCCAAACTGCCGGCCGATGGCACCGCCAATGATCCCGCCGGTAACCGTCGCCGCGGTCGAATTACGGTAGTTTCCCCGACGCGGCCGGTGGTAGACCTCCTGGTCATAGCACTCGCGCTGCGGCTGGCGAATACGCACGTAACGGTAAATCGGGTCAACGTCGATCACCCGGGCGTACACATAACCATCGTCATAATCGTAATTTGCACGATCATAGTCCTGTTCGTAACGATCATCGTCATCATTGTCGTCCCACCAGTCGTGGTCGGCCAACGCGGCAGCAGACAACGTCAATGTGGCGAAGGCCGCTGTGGTCATTGCGATCTTCTTCAGCATCTTCCTTACTCCTTTAACGGGGAACCAACAGGGTTCTCCCAACCTGGTAAGCAAGATAGCCGGAACTGCCTGAATATCGCCTGAATACGATAAGAATCAGCCGGATACGACCACATTACAGGCCCGATTCCGGCGGGATTGTGAAAAATCCTGTACCCGTCCTGCACCCGCGGCATCAAACGACAATCCTGGGCCTGTTACTGCGCCATTTCGTTGATAGCTTTCACGAAATCTGACGCGTATGCCGTTATGTTGCGTCTTTGGCCGCCTGCCATAGTGCTTCGAGTTCATCCAGGTCGCATTGTTCCGGCCGGCGGCCGTCGGCACTTACCGCCTGTTCGAGGTGACCGAAACGCGACCTGAAGCGATTGTTCGTACCCTGCAGCGCGGTCTCTGCATCGACACCGAGGTGGCGGCCCAGATTTACCAGGGCAAACAGTACGTCGCCAAGTTCCCGTTCCATCGCGTCCCGGTCGCCGCTGGTTATCTCTGCATCCAGTTCCTCGAGCTCCTCGACCACCGTGGCGCGCACGCCGTCGATTTGCGGCCAGTCAAAACCGACGCTGGCAGCCCGCTTGCCCAGCTTTGCCGCACGTCGCAGCGCCGGCAGTGCCCGCGGCACGTCGTCGAGCACGCCACCGCGGCGTTCCGCCGCTTTTTGCGCCTCCCAGGCTGCAGTTTGCGCATCTGCGTCGGCGATGCTGGCGCCGGCAAACACGTGCGGGTGACGCCGCACCATCTTGTCGTTCAGCCCCTCTACTACATCAGTGATGTTGAACAGCCCGGCCTCCTCGGCCATTTGCGCATGGAAGACCACCTGGAACAGCAGGTCACCCAGCTCGTCGCGCAGGCCCTCCATATCGTCACGTTCGATGGCGTCGGCGACCTCGTACGCCTCCTCGATCGTGTGTGGCGCTATGGTGGCGAAGTCCTGCTCCAGGTCCCACGGGCAACCCTCCTCCGGTGCGCGCAACCGGCGCATGATTTCGATCAGTCGGTCAGCCGCTTCCATCACCAGGCTCCAGTATCGTGCGATAAAAACAGACAATCATGGAGGCCGTAGCACCCCAGATGTCGCGGTCTTTCCAGGGAATCTGGAAATACGGAATCTCGTAGCCGTAGATGGTTTTCTTTTTCCTGTGGTGATTTCCCGGATCGAACAGGTATGCCAGCGGTACTTCGAATGCGTCGTCGACTTCGGTCCGGTCCAGCGTCAGCTCCATGTCCTCCCGGTAGAACCCAACTACCGGCGTCA
The DNA here is from genome assembly GCA_013003425.1 of Gammaproteobacteria bacterium. Classification (NCBI taxonomy): domain Bacteria; kingdom Pseudomonadati; phylum Pseudomonadota; class Gammaproteobacteria; species Gammaproteobacteria bacterium. The sequence continues at coordinate 9,652 of JABDJB010000055.1, forward strand.
CCGAGTAGCCGGTGATAGTGAAGTAGTTGTCGAGAAAGCCGGCGACCTCGATGTTCGCTGCCGGCAGGCCTACTTCTTCCTCGGTCTCACGCAGCGCGGCATCGAGCGGACCGGCATCGCTGTCCTCGATCCGGCCGCCGGGAAAACTGATTTGCCCGCCGTGGTGCTTGAGATGCTTTGCACGCTGTGTCAGCAGCACGCTGAGTTCGCCGTTGCGTTCGACCAGGGGCACCAGCACCGCGGCAGGTGTCAGCTGCTTTGGTAGCAGCCTCTCGAATATTTCCGGTATATCTCCCCAGCCGGGCCGTTGCACTATTTCCGGCCGCTGCGGCGCGGTGTCCTGCAGCCTCGTTTTTATCAGGTCACGCAAATACGATCAGCCCTGAATACCGCCGCGGGTGAGTTTTTCGGGGTCGAGCAGCCGCTTCAGCTCATCCTCGCTAAGGTCGGTGGTTTCCTTTGCCACATCCAGAATCGGACGCCCTTCCGCGTAAGCTTTTTTCGCCGTGGCCGCACCCAGGTCGTAACCGATCACGGCGTTTAGCGCAGTAACCAGGATGGGGTTTTTCTGCAGCGCTTCGGCCAGCACTTCCTCGTTTACCGTAAAGCCCTCAATGGCGCTGTCTGCCAGTATCCTCGAGCTGTTGGCAAGAATGTTAAGACTGTCCAGCAGGTTATCGGCAATGACGGGCAGCATGACATTGAGCTCAAAATTTCCGGCCTGACCACCGACCGTAATGGTTGCGTCATTGCCAATGACCTGTGCTGCCACCATTGTCACCGCTTCGGGTACGACCGGGTTCACTTTGCCGGGCATGATTGAGCTGCCAGGCTGCAAGGCCGGCAGTTTAATCTCCGCCAACCCGGCCAGCGGCCCGCTGTTCATCCAGCGCAGGTCATTGGATATTTTCATCAACGCAACAGCAATGGATTTGAGTTGTCCGGACAATTCGACCGCCGTGTCCTGGGTAGCCAGGCTCATGAAGCGATCGGGACTACTGCAAAACGGGATACCGGTCTGTTCCGCAAGTGCCGCGGCCACGCGATCGCCGAACTCCGGATGGGCATTGATACCGGATCCTACCGCTGTGCCACCCTGGGCCAGCTCATGTAATCGTTTTTGCGTGTCCTGCACTCGCCGCAGACCGCCGTCGACCTGGCTCGCCCATGCGCCGATAACCTGGCTCATGCGCACAGGCATGGCATCCATCAGGTGAGTGCGCCCTGTCTTTACGACCCCGTCCAGTGACTCTGCCTTGCGCCGCAGTGTTGCCACCAGGTAAGCCAGGGACGGAATCAGTTCCAGAGCCACCGCGCGAGCAGCACTGACATGAATCGCTGTCGGAATCACATCGTTACTGCTCTGGCACATATTGACGTGATCGTTGGGGTGCACGTCTGCGCCGAGCCGTTCTGTTGCCAGGTGTGCAATTACTTCGTTGGCATTCATGTTCGAGCTCGTGCCCGAACCGGTTTGAAAGACATCGATGGGGAAATGCTCGTAGTGCTGGCCTTCGGCAATTTCCATCGCTGCAGACTGAATGGCACCGGCAATTTTTTCATCCAGCAGACCCAGGTCACGATTGACCCCGGCGGCTGCCCACTTGACGAGCCCGATCGCACTTATGAACGGCGCCGGCATGGTGCGGCCACTGATAGGAAAGTTCTGCACCGCACGCTGGGTCTGTGCCGCCCACAGCGCCGCTGCGGGCACCTCGAGCTCGCCCATGCTGTCCCGCTCCATTCTTACCGATCCTTTAGCCATTGCTGCTCCTGAAAGGGCTTAAGCGAAACGACAATGATACCGCTGTTACGCACTGCCGGATCACTTTTTGGGCTATCATGCGCGCGTGACAGAGACCCAAAAGCCCGACGCACTGACTGCTGTCTCGCCCGTGGACGGGCGCTATGCCACACAGGTGGCGGCCCTGCGGCCCATCTGCAGCGAATACGGGCTACTCCGCTACCGCGTCCGGATCGAGCTGCACTGGCTGGCCCACCTGGGCGCAGCCGGCCTCCTGCCGGAACCGGCAAGCCTCAGCGCGGCGGATATCAATCGCCTTCGCTCGCTGGCGGATGATTTCGATTCACCTGCCGCCCGCCGCATCAAGGAGCTCGAGCGCGAGACAAACCACGACGTCAAGGCGGTCGAATATTTCGTACGGGAATTGCTGGCAACCAATGGCTTTGCCGATGCGACCGGCGAGTTCGTGCATTTCGCCTGCACCTCGGAGGACATCAATAACCTGTCCTACGCATTGATGCTGAGCGAGGCGCGCAGCACGGTCATACAACCGGCTCTCGAGAGTCTCATCGGCATGCTGGAAACCGCTGCCGACACCCACGCAGACGTTGCCATGCTGTCACGAACACATGGTCAGCCGGCCACACCCACGACGCTGGGCAAGGAACTGGCAAATTTTGCCGCGCGTCTGAAGACCACCACCGGCGAGTTTGCTGCTGCACCGATCCTGGGTAAATTCAACGGCGCGGTCGGCAACTACAACGCTCATTATGCCGCCTTGCCAGAAACAGACTGGCCGGCGCTGGCGGAAGAATTCATTGGCAGCCTGGGCCTTGAGATCAATCACTACACGACACAGATCGAACCACATGACTGGATAGCCGCCTACGCCCACGCGCTGATACGCAGCAATAACGTGCTGCTGGACCTGTGCCGCGACGTCTGGGGATATATTTCTCTCGGCTATTTTCGCCAGCGTGTCAAAGCCGGCGAAACCGGTTCGTCGACAATGCCGCACAAGGTCAATCCCATCGACTTCGAAAATGCTGAAGGCAACATTGGCATTGCCAGTGCGACGCTGGGCCACCTGGCCCACAAACTGCCGGTATCGCGCTGGCAACGCGACCTGAGTGACTCGACGGCGCTGCGCAATATTGGTACCGGGCTGGCCCACATGCTGATCGCATGCCAGGCCATCGACCGTGGGTTCAGCAAGCTCGAAGCTGACAAGGAGCGCATCAGTACCGACCTGGATGAGCGCTGGGAGCTTCTGGCCGAACCGATCCAGACAGTAATGCGGCTGCACGGACTGGCTGGTGGCTACGAGGAGCTGAAAGCGATGACGCGCGGCAGGACTATGGACCGCGCCACGATACATGCGTTTATCGAAAAGCTGCAGCTACCTTCGGCTGACCGCGAACGCCTGCTGAAACTCACGCCCGCCAGCTACCTCGGCAATGCCGCCGCTGCGGCCAGGGCTTTGCGCCGCGGCTGACGCGTGGCACTGAAATTTCCTGCAGCGCTTGATGCGGCCGGGTTCCTGGCACAGCATTGGCAACGCACGCCGCTGTACCTGCCGCAGGCCCTGGCGGATTTTTCCCTGCCGGACGCTGACGAGCTTGCCGGTCTGGCCTGCGACGACGACGTCGAATCGCGGCTGGTTTTTTCACCGCCAAATCGCTGGCAGGTGCAGCACGGCCCCTTTGCAGCCGACACCTTCGCGCAGCTACCCGAAACCGGCTGGACCTTACTGGTCCAGGATGTCGACAAGCACCTGCCGGACGTCGCCCGCTTACTCGACGATTTTTCATTCCTGCCACGCTGGCGCATTGACGACATCATGATCAGCTTTGCCGCACCCGGCGGTACCGTTGGGCCGCATGTCGACGAGTACGACGTATTCCTGCTGCAGGTCACCGGCAGCCGCACGTGGCAAACCGGCCCGGCCGATGGCGCCTGTCTGCCCGACCTGCCGCTGAAGGTGCTGGCGAAATTTGATCCGCAGCAAAGCTGGCAGCTGCAGCCGGGAGACATGCTCTATCTGCCACCCGGGATCGCTCACCATGGCCTGGGAGATCGCGAATGCATCACGTGCTCGATCGGATTCCGTGCGCCATCGATGGCCGAAATGACTCTGCGGCGTGCCGAGCATGCTGCCGGTCGCGCCACCGGTCGTTACCACGATGAGGGCCTGGCGCCTGCTGAAGCAGACGACGGCCTGATATCACAGGCTGCGGTTGCCCGAGCCGTGCAGCAACTGGGCGTTTCCGAGCAGATCGACGATGCTGTCGTCTGGTTTGGCAGCCTGGTTACAGAGAACAAGCAGTGGCTTTCACCCGAGCCGCGCATGGTAGACAATTTCGAGCAATGCCGGTCTCGCGGCAGCCTGCTCCGCAAGGAGCCGGCAGTGCGAATGGCGCGCAGCACCTGCGGCGCTCACGGCTGGTTGTTTGTTGACGGCAACTGCATCGCTCTCGACCAGGATGGTGCCGAGCTCGCGCCACAGCTGTGTCGTGGCGCTGCTGTCAGGGTGCCGGCGGCGGCCGGCGCGGCCGATCTGTTGCACCGGTTGTACCTGGACGGCAAGTTATACTTCGACGATGAGCTCTGATGCCTACACCCGGCTGGCACACTGGAACGAAGACCGCGAGCTGATCAGGCGCATCCGCCAGACCGTGTTCGTTATCGAGCAGGAAGTCGACCCGGAGCTGGAGTGGGATGGCCTGGATGCGGAGTGTATCCATGCACTGGCGGGCCCGAGTCCGGCGGATATCGTCGCTACCGGCAGGCTGCAATACGACGGCAAGATCGGACGTATGGCGGTGCTTGCGGCAGCCCGCGGCCAGGGTTTGGGCGCGGCGATCCTCGACCGACTGGTTGAGGCTGCCATCGCGACCGGCCTCGACGAGGTGTACCTGCACGCGCAATCGCACGCGCTGGCGTTTTACGAGCGACACGGTTTTGTTGCGGAAGGCCCCGAGTTCGACGAAGCAAATATTCCACACCGCCTGATGCGGCGCAGCCTGCGAGGAACAAGATGAGCGAAGTATTCACCCGCCCGGTCAGCACCCCCGTTGAGTATTCGAAAGCGGTTGTCGAGCTTGTCAATCACGCCCAACGGACTATCGATGTACTCTCGCCGGAGCTGACACCGGTGGTCTTCAGCACCGCGGAACTGATCGATGCGGCGCGTGCTTTTGCCATTCGCAGCCAGCACACGCTGATGCGAGTGCTGATTCGCAACACAACGCCCTTGACCCGCAACGATCACCGCTTTCTCGACATCGCTCAGCGACTGAGCAGCAAGGTAAAGGTTCGCAAGCTGGCACCAGACTTTCAATGCCGCGATGACGCATTTGTGATTGCCGATGAAGAACAGTTCGTACTGCGGCGGCAGGCCGTAACCTGGAACGGATTTCACGACAGCAGCCGCCCGGAGATTGCCCGCAAGCTGACCGTTGAATTCGAGGAAATGTGGGAACACAGCACAACGGACCCGGGGGTCCGTCGCCTGCATATCTGATTTGATGAGCGCCGGATCGGCCGGCGCAAGCCTGCCCGCGCTAGTCGGTCAGGCCGGCCGAAACGTCAGAGATGACGATGCGCTGTTCTTCGAGCTCCAGGTACTCCAGCCGGCTCTGCATACGGCCGAATTCACGCTCCAGCGTCCGCACCCGGTAGCGTAGCTCCACTACTCGCTCATCGGTTGCTTCTTCGCTCTGCATTTCTGTTTCAGCTTTCTTTACCTCAGACCGATTTGCGTAAATCTCCTTGCGCACGCGATGAATTTCGCGGCCCAGGCGAAAACCGGTCATGAAGTAATGCTCCATTCCTGTCGGGCAGGCACCAGCGTAATTGCGTCCTGCCTTGCCGACTTCGAGCCCGTTCGACAACGTGCAGAAGTAGTCCAGCCCTTCGAGCCTGCCCTGCTGGTAAGCCTGAACATCGGGTGACACACCAAACTCTGCACACTGCTTGCGATGGGTGCCCAGACGCGCCATTGACTGACCCCGCGCCCCATCTTCGAGACCGACCGCATACCAGTCAGCTGACAGGCACTCCGACTGTGTCATCGTGGTTGCACAACCCGTCAGCAATCCGGCCGTTGCAATCGTACATAACATGAAAAGAGTTTGGCGCTTCATTTCGTCGTCCTCGACTGAAAGTTGCCCAACCCTAACCCGGCCTCGCACGGCCATCGCAGACGTGGTTAACAGTTCTACAACATGCGGTGTGCGACAGATCACACGCGTAACTGCAAAACTGAACTTAAGGTAAATGCAGGAGCGCTTGAACGCTATTGGGATGGACAGCGCCGGGCCTGAACATCCAGGTCAACGTCGCCGGCCGGCGCGAATACACTGTAGCAGTCAGCGTGAAGTTCAGAGTCACCGGAGACGACAACTTCACCCGTAATCGAACCTGTCTCGAGATAAAGCGTGCTGTCGAACAGCAGCGCTGCGCCTGCATCCGCAGTGGCAACATGCGATTCACGCAGTGTTACGGTGGAATCAATTACGCGCAGCGTATCTGACCGACCAGCTGCACTGACCCGGTATACCAGTACATTGCGGCAACCGGTAATCATCAGCGCACTCACAGCAACACCCGACCCGGTGCCCGCCAGAACCAGCCCATCGCAGGGCGGTGCCAGGATGATCGGGTCCTGATACACGCCCTCTGCGACCAGCAGGATCCGGCGCTGTGCGGAGTCGCTGTCAGTCCACGGCTGCGACATCGCGCCCGGGGTAAGCCACGCTGCCGGCGAAACTATGGTCAGCGGAAGTCCGACCGCCAGCTCGAAACCATCGTCCAGACCGTCACCATCGGTATCCGGTTCAAGAAAATTGCTACCGAGCAGTAACTCAAGCACGTCAGGCAGCGTGTCAGAATCGGTATCGGTTTGCCGGGCTGCCCCACTGCCGGGGCGCTGCACCGGCGTCAGGAAGCTGTTGCCTGACAGCGTTGGCTCCTGAACAAAGTCGGGATCCACCGCGGCAGTCGGGTCCGTTTCCGGTGACACACCTATGTATACCCGTTGCTCGGCCACAGCGCTCAGACCCACTTCATCGGTCACCGTCCACTGCACCACATAGCGCCCCCGGCTGAACCCGCTGGCCGGCGCATCACTGACTACAACCAGGTCCGCCGGCAGCGAAACGTTGTCGCTGACCTGCGGCGTGCCGAGAAATACCTGCACCGGCTGCGGCGGTACGCCGCGAATAATGACATCCGGCGGGGCCACTATGGATGGAGGTTCCGGTGCGACTACAGTGATTACCAATGACGCTAACTGCGTATTACCGGCCTGGTCACTCGCGCTGAAAGTCACCGTAGTGGCGCCCGGCGGCAGTAACCCTGCCAGGTTACTGACAACCTCCAGCGGACCATCACGATCGTCGACGGCAACGACCTGTTGCAGCACACGCTGTACCGTTGCCGCGTTTACATCAATGCCCTGCCCGTCCGGAGCTTCGACGGTGAAATTATTTGGAAAATCGGCGAATACCGGTGCCGTGACATCAGGCAGCAGTGCCGAGCGGGCACACTTCGTCTGATCGAGCTGCAGCAAAGGTGTTGCCTCGTAAGCGGCAAAGTTGTTGTTACGAAAACGCAGGATTTCGCTGTTCAGGCTTAGATCCATAGTTGTAACGGCTGACACTGGCCCGCCAACGCCGCGCCCGTCGACGGTGCAGTCAGTCATATCATCGATCAACGCTGCTATAACGGCGTAAGTCGGCGCCGGGAGCTGGTTCTCCGTTGCCAGCGCGTTAACCGCGTTGGCAATGCCACCTAACGCCATTGCGTACTGACGCGCATTCAGTGATGCGCCGCGGTCGGGCTGGATCGGGTCTTCCGGTGGCGTAGTAACAATGTCGAAGCCAAACGCATCGATAAAGAAGGATCGGTTCAGGTCGTATACGGCAATGAAATTATCGCCCTGTGTTTCGTACCGTGATTTGCGCAGCAGTGCATCGGTATAGATATTGATTGCGACGATCGATGCGCCCACCGGCAGCAGGGTGGCAAAAACATCGTCGCCGGCGAGCTGCACGGTACGACGCTGCCCGGCGACAGGTTCCGGGTCCGCCTCGTCAACATAGGCCCCGCCCGATGATTCGATCAGCAGTGGCTGGCTGCCAGGAGGCAGCGTCATTGTCCAGTTGCCTGACGCGTCGGTCACGGCTTCGCCAAGCGCAGCGCCTATTTTCTGCCCTCGCGCATCCAGCGAAAAGGCGCGCACGATGGCGCCATTCAACGGTCCCTTGCTGCTGTTGCCACTGATCACCCGGCCGTCGTCGGCACCGGCCGCTACCGGATCATCACCGCTCCCGCAGGCAGCCAGCAGCACGGCCAGCAAGGCAGCAGCCAGTTGACGAACCAGTGTTTTGGGGCCGTAGATCAATGCTCTATCGCTTCTTTTTCTCAGCCGCACCATCTTGCCATACAGCACCAACGCTGCAGGGCAACCGACACCAGGTATGACATGTATGGAAATGGATATATGCCCAGCTTGTTGGTCACGGCCTGCAGTCCCTTGCGCACCCTCGCCGATTGTCCCCTGCTTTGGCCCGCAGGTCCGTGCGCCACATCACAGCAATTAAGTTAACTCAAGCCGCCGGGCATAAAAAAAGGCCCGCCAGATGGCGGGCCTTCGTAGCAGGAGTATTGCCGGCTTAGTTGCCGCCCCCTTCCACCTGGAAGGCTGCTGCGCCAGACACTACCGTGTCGTCCTCTTCCAGCGTGTAGCTCATGCCGGCACCACTGAGGTTGCCGTCAGCGTCGCCGCTGAAGAAGCCGCTGAGGCTGCCGTCGCCGTCATCACTTTCACCTGACATCGAGTCGGTGACCGTAACATCGTCGAACTCACCACCAAATGTCGCGTCGCTGTTGATGTCGACGTCGCGCGCCGAGGCATCCCAGACCTGGCCGGTCTCGTCGAACGACAGACTGACATCAGCATCGGCAGTCTGGCTGGTGAAGTCAGCCGACAGGTTTGCCGAGCCCAGCGTACCAACGTTGCCGTTGTTGTCGGTGGGGTTGGTGTTACCGATCAGCGCGAAGTTGGCGGTACCTTCCGTCGGCAGCTCGACACGAGCGTTGCCGTCAGGACCAGTTACCCAGTGCACGCTGCTGTTGTCGACATCCTGCACTATCTCGCCATTCTCGGACGTGACGTGCACGGCACCGGTCGTCCAGCGACCCCAGTGCAGGCCGGTCGCACCCTGGCGATCCGTGTCGCGACCCATGTTGACCGCCTGGCTGCCATTCTGTTCGATCAGTGCGGTACCGATCGGAGAGTCAGCCGTGAATGCAATCGGGCTGCCGTCTTCGTTGACGACCTTGCCTGACATGCCCTGCGCCGCAGCAGCGGTAAAGGCCTCGTCATCACCCAGCGGGCCGGCAGCATAGGCAACGGCACCACTGTTGCCGTTGAGCGCTTCGCCACCAGAGGTGAGATTTACATCGCTGTCGGTCACAGATGCCACTTCGACATCGGCCTCGGCGTCGTCAGACTCAGCCGCTTCCGGAGCAACCTCGGCTGCCAGCAAGCGGGCAGCAGCAGCTGACTTCTCGGGGCTCGACGCTGCATCGCGCACGAAGCCGAACTGACCTGGATCAAGATCCAGCGCACCGGTGTCGTTACGCAGCGTCACGCCACCGTCGGTCACGCCGACGTAGAGGCCCTGCTGCATGCCGGCACAACCGGTCTCGCAGTAAACCGCAGTGTAGTCAGTGCCACGGATACCGATGGTAGCCACCGGTGTACGTACACGGTAATCCGACTTGTCGGCCTTGCCGATCGCACCGGTAATCGAACGAAAGCCACCCTTGACCAGCGCAAAGAAGCTGCGCGGCTCGCCGGCACTTGCCGTCATGCCGCCCGACGCGGCGGGGAAGTTAAATTGTTCAATAAGAAACTCGGTCTGCGGCCGCAGTGCCAGCAGGCCGCCATCTTCCATGCGCATCTGCACACGGCCGTTGGCAGAAGTTACGATCCTGTCACCGGAGTCAACCGTGCTGCCCTTTGTCAGCGCAGCCCGACTGCCGTCAGGTGATACGACATAAGCCTTGCCGTATACAAACAGCACTTGTCCGGCATCAGCGTGCGCCAAACCCAGTGGCAATGCCACCAGCAGGCACGCAACCGGATAGCGCCAAAATTTAGTGAGAAGCCTGTTCATATCCAATACCCTTTTCCACTCGAAAACGAAATACGCCATTTGTCCCAGATAGCGCAGCAAATTTACAGTAGTTGGGTTAAAACGTCTGTGAGTCCTCTCACATACATTTGAGTATCGTTGTGATTGCACTCACGAATTGAACATTTAGTGCGTTCTGGTTTTACTTAAAGCCACCAGGTCAACGCCAGACGCGGTTAATACTCAAACTTGTTTCTACTCGTTCGAACTCGAATACATCGACATCCGTATCGTTGTTGGTGTACGCCACCAGGTGCGACATAAGCCACTTAGGTGTAATACGCCAGTCCAGTTTGACAGAAAGCTGTGTGAGCGTGTCCTCACGCGGCGCATCAAACTGTTGTTCGAAGAACACAGCATCATAATCGGATTGCAGCAGGCCTGCCGTGAACTGGGCCCTGAATTGCGAACTGAAATTCCATCCGGCGGTGAAGCGCAGCCCGAAGGTGTCGCGGCCGTAGCGGGAGTCTGCCTGCAACGGCTCATCTGTACCGGCCAGCAGGGAACCGCCGAGAGAGCCACGGCCCCCGGCGTAGGTCCAGTTACTGGTTATACCCAGCAAATACTGGTCGACATCCTTTACCTTGAGCTCGTCGCCATATTTGACCTGGCCGATGCGGCCGAGCACGCCCAGCCGAAGGTTTCGGCGCACATTGAAGTCCCACGATCCGGCCAGCGCCAGACCGGCACTGTTGTCGCGGCCATCGACTTCAACCTGGTATCCCTGTAGCCGCAGTGACCGCGTCTGTTTTTCAGTCACATGACGCAAGCCGAGACTGGCATTGCCAATCTGCGAGTTAACAAAGGAAGCATCGGGGTTGTTACGCTGGCGTACACCGAGACGGGTATCCAGCAGCAGGCTCTGACTGAACGGCTTGAGCATCGTTACGCTGCCACCGAACTCGGCAAAGGGGCTCGAGGTTTCACGGCTTTGTTCGATCAGGTCAAAGCCGAGGAAGTTGTCGACGGCAGTGGCGCTGTTGGCGTTGCTGTCATAACCGGCCCGGGTAGACAGACGATATTCCATCCGCAACCGTCGCTGCCGATTGGCAATCAAAGCCAGGTACTGGTCGATAGCGCGACGCGCTGCCGGGGGCGGGTTTTCGTCGCGCAATGCTTCGAACTCCTGCTGCGCTTCGCCAAGGTTTCCGGACGCGTAGTAAGCCCGTGCCAGGTCAAGCCGGGCAGCAGCAAAGCGGGGTTCGGTCGCAATGGCTCGCTGCAGCGCCAGCACCGCCCGCCCCGGTTCGCCGGTTTCCAGCAGCGCCAGCCCGATCAGGTAGTCGTAACGCGGATCGCCAATGTATTGCGCTTCGAGCGGCTCGAGCACACGACGTGCCTCACCATGACGGCCGTCATTAATAAGGGACTGCGCCTGGCGTAACGCCTGCTCGCTGCCCCACGCACTCGTGGCGATCAGCGCCAGCGCAATTACCAGCGCTTTGGTCACCCTGCGCACTCTGCCTGCAATGAAAAACTGCAAAGGTTAAAGCTCCTGCGTTCCCTGGCATGCCGGTAGCCAGGAAGTACCTTCTGGAACAGTTTGTTATTAACCCAAAATGCGGCCGGCCGCCGTGTGATCGCGGTCACAGTATTCTGTTAAGCTGCCCCACTTTCACGGCCCGGCCGCCGGGCCGGGTCTTGCCGGGATTACCGCAGCAGCTGCCGGAAACCGCAAAAACACTGGTATTCTGCCTGCCCCGGCCACAGGCGTCCAACAGGCCCTATGTCTAACAATGCAGGTACCCGCGTTATCGTCGGCATGTCCGGCGGCGTGGATTCATCGGTAGCCGCACTGCTGCTGAAGCAGCAGGGCTACGATGTGCACGGCCTTTACATGTTTAACTGGGACGAGGACGAGCAGGGCTACTGCACGGCGGCTGAAGATTTTCAGGACGCACGCCGTGTTGCCTCCCTCCTGGATATTCCGCTGCACCAGGTCAATTTTGCCGCCGAATATCGCCAGCATGTCTTTGATGTGTTTCTTGAGGGGCTGCAGGCAGGCCTGACCCCGAATCCCGACGTACTGTGTAACCGCGAAATAAAGTTTGGCCGCTTTCTCGACCACGCATTACGGCTCGGCGCCTCTTACGTGGCAACCGGCCACTATGCCCGGCGAATCAGCGTGAACGGCGAACATCAGCTGCACCGCGGCGCCGATCGCAGCAAAGACCAGAGCTATTTTCTTCACTACGTCTCCGCCGAAGCGCTCGGCCGCACGCTGTTCCCGCTGGGCGAAACACTGAAGTCCGATGTACGCGCGCTGGCTCTGGAAGCCGGGCTGCACAACTCGCGCAAGCGCGACAGCACTGGTATCTGTTTTATCGGCGAACGGCCATTCCAGGAATTCCTGGCAAGCTACCTGCCGGTACAGCCAGGTGAGATACGCACGCCGGAGGGCCAGGCGGTTGGCGAACATTGTGGCCTGGCGTTTTACACGCTCGGACAGCGCCAGGGGCTGGGCATCGGCGGCGTGCGAGGTGCCAGCGACGAACCCTGGTATGTTGCGGGCAAAGACGACGACAACAACGTGCTGATCGTGGTGCAGGGCCATGACCATCCGCTGCTGTACAGCAGCTCACTGGAAGCGACTGCCGTGCACTGGATCAACGGCTGCCCGGCAGCCGGGGAATTATCCTGCCAGGTCAGCACCCGCTACCGCCAGCGGCCGGCGCCCGCCGCGGCCCGCCTCGCTGCCGGCACAGCCCATGTCGAGTTTGCCAGCCCGCAGTGGGCAGTAACGCCCGGCCAGCACGCTGTTTTCTATGACGGCGAGCGCTGTCTCGGCGGCGGCATCATCAGCGCCGCGGCTGCCACCGGTGTTCTGCAAACCGCTGTATAATCGCGCCTCGCTCTTACTCTTAATAACAGGGAGATCAGGATGACTGAACTGCGGGATCGCGCCCGGGCCCGGCTCAGCGTGGGTGACAACGACTACGAGATTTACCGGCTCGACAGCGTTGAAGGCATCGATTTGAATCGCCTGCCCTACTCCCTGAAAATCCTGCTGGAAAACCTGCTGCGTCACGAAAACGGTGTGGACGTCACTGCCGATGACATTGACGCGCTGGCCAACTGGAAGCCGAAGGAAGAACCGAGCACTGAAATTGCGTTTACCCCGGCACGGGTAATCATGCAGGATTTTACCGGCGTGCCCGCCGTGGTCGACCTGGCCGCCATGCGCGATGCCATCGTTGCCCTGGGCGGCAAGGCATCAGCTATCAACCCGCTGGCCCCGGCCGAACTGGTGATTGACCACTCCGTGCAGGTGGACAACTACGGCCGCCCAGATGCGCTCGATCTTAATAACAAGATTGAATTTCAGCGTAACCGCGAACGCTATTCATTTCTGCGCTGGGGCCAGGACGCCTTCAGCAACTTTAAAGTGGTGCCGCCGAATACCGGCATCGTGCACCAGGTCAACCTCGAGTACCTGGCCCGGGTGGTATTCGACACGCAGAAGGACGGCAAGCGCGTCGCTTATCCCGATACGCTGGTCGGCACCGATTCCCACACCACCATGATCAACGGTCTCGGCGTGCTCGGCTGGGGCGTTGGCGGTATCGAGGCCGAAGCTGCCATGCTGGGCCAGGCGATCACGATGCTGATCCCGCAGGTCGTCGGCGTACGACTTACCGGCAGGCTGCCCGAGGGCGCCACGGCGACGGACCTGGTACTGACCGTTACCGAACTGATGCGCAACACCGGTGTGGTTGGCAAGTTCGTCGAATTTTTCGGCGACGGCCTGGCCGAACTGCCGCTGGCCGATCGCGCCACCCTGGGCAACATGTCACCGGAGTTCGGCAGCACCTGTGCCATATTCCCGATCGACAACGAGACGCTGCGTTACATGGACCTGTCCGGTCGCGATCGCGACCAGATCAGGCTGGTTGAGGCCTATGCCAAAGAACAGACTCTGTGGCGTAACGATGACGATCCTGATGCGGAATACTCGCAGATCGTCAGCCTGGACCTGGCATCGGTCGAACCGAGCATTGCCGGTCCGAAACGGCCGCAGGACCGTATCGCGCTGCGCGGCTCGGCGAAAAAATTCCACCAGCTGATGCAACCGATCCACGTCGAGCGCGAAAAGCTGACGCTTGTTGAAAGCCGTTTCGAAGACGAAGGCGGCGACACGGCAGTGGGCGCTGCGGACTCGATGCTGCATGGCGCGGCACAGGTCGATCTCGATGGCGATTCGTTCACCCTGAAAGACGGCGCGGTACTGATTGCAGCGATAACCAGCTGCACCAATACCTCAAACCCTGACGTCATGCTGGCGGCCGGCCTGCTGGCACGCAACGCTCACGCCAGGGGCCTGACGACCAAACCATGGGTCAAGACCAGCCTGGCCCCCGGGTCGAAGGTAGTCACCAACTATCTGGACAAGGCCGGGTTGTCCGACGACCTTCGGGCGCTGGGCTTCCACACGGTTGGCTACGGCTGTACCACCTGTATCGGCAATTCCGGCCCGTTGCTCCCTGAAATATCCAACGCAGTAACACAGCACAACATCGTTGGCTGCTCGGTGCTGTCGGGAAACCGCAATTTCGAGGGCCGTATTCACCAGAACATACGCATGAACTTCCTCGCATCGCCGCCACTGGTAGTGGCCTACGCGCTGGCCGGTAACCTGGACGTTGATCTTTACAACGACCCGCTTGGCACCGGCAAAGACGGTAAGCCGGTATTCCTGAAGGACATCTGGCCGCAGCGCGAGCAGATACAGGAAACGGTCATGGGTTGCATCGACTCGACTATGTTCCGGTCAAGCTATGACAGCGTGTTTGCCGGTGACGCAAACTGGAACAACCTCGACGTACCGGAAGGCGAAATTTACCAGTGGGCAGAAGACTCCACCTACGTGCGTAACCCGCCCTACTTCGTCGACATGGGCCACCAGCCCGATGCCATCGACGATATCGAAGGGGCGCGTTGTATCGCATTGCTGGGCGACACCGTGACCACCGACCACATTTCGCCGGCTGGCAGCATCGCCGTGGACAGCCCGGCGGCCGCCTACCTGCAGTCGCGCGGGGTTGAGCCGAAAGACTTTAACTCCTACGGCTCGCGGCGCGGTAACCACGAGGTCATGATGCGTGGCACCTTTGCCAACATTCGCCTGCGCAACCAGCTTGCGCCCGGCACCGAGGGCGGCTGGTCCACGCATATACCGTCAGGCGAACAGATGACGATTTTCGACGCCGCGCAACGTTACGCCCAGGAGAACACGCCGCTGATTGTCATTGCCGGCAGCGAATACGGTACCGGCTCGTCGCGTGACTGGGCCGCCAAAGGCACCCTGTTGCTGGGCATCAGGGCCGTCATTACCACCAGCTACGAGCGAATTCACCGTTCCAACCTGATCGGCATGGGCGTACTGCCCCTGCAGTTCATGGAGGGCGAAGATGCGAAGAAGCTGGGTCTTACCGGCAAGGAACGCTTTAGCATTACCGGTCTGAACAATGGCAATGCCAGGGTGGTGAACGTGGTGGCGCTGTCGGATAACGGCGGTGGCGCCAAAGAGTTCGAGGCGCGGGTGCGTATTGATACGCCGAAGGAGCGCGACTACTACCGCAACGGCGGTATTCTTCACTACGTACTGCGACAGATCGCCAACGCCTGACCTGAGTGAGCATACCGGCGCAACTGGTCGAGGCGTTGCGCCAGGCGCAGCACGTGGTGGTGCTGACCGGGTCCGGCGTGTCAGCCGAGTCCGGCGTGCCGACGTTTCGCGATGCACAGACCGGCCTGTGGTCGCGTTTTCGCCCGGAGGACCTGGCCACGCCACAGGCGTTTCGTCGCGACCCGAAAACGGTGTGGGAATGGTACGCGTGGCGCCGCGGCCTGGTTAACGAAGTCGAGCCCAATCCCGGCCACTACGCCATCGCGCGGCTGGAACAGCTGGTGCCGCGGCTGACGCTCATCACGCAGAACGTCGACGGCTTGCACCAGCGTGCCGGCAGTACGTCAGCGGTGGAATTCCACGGCAATATACTCGGTAACCGGTGCCTCGAAGAACATCGCTTGCTCGGCGATGACGAACTGACAGCCGGCACGCCGCCAACCTGTAATCATTGCGGCGCTCTGGTGCGGCCCGACGTGGTCTGGTTTGGCGAGGAAATTGACCAGGCGGTGCTCGACACCGCGTTGACCGCCTGTGCACGCTGCGATGTGCTGCTGTCGGTCGGCACCGCTTCGGAGGTGCAGCCGGCGGCCGGGCTGGCTGAACTGGCCCTGTCATGCGATGCCGTTGTGGCCGAAGTCAATCCGGCCGCCACGCCGCTGTCATCGCTGGTTCATTTCTGTCTGCGCGGATCGTCCGGGAAATTGCTGCCCGCACTGATCGCCGCTATTGAAGAGGAATAAAGATGTCACTGAAAGGCAAGACTCTGTTCATCACCGGCGGCAGCCGCGGCATCGGCAAGGCCATTGCGCTGCGTGCCGCCCGTGATGGCGCCAATATCGTCATTGCGTCGAAAACCGACAAACCGCACAAGGTGCTGCCCGGTACAATACACACTGCGGCGAAGGAAATTGTCGACGCGGGCGGCCAGGCGCTGGCGGCACAAATGGATGTACGCAACGAGCGCGCCATCGCCGACGCCGTGGAACGCACGGTCGACGAGTTCGGCGGCATCGATATCATGGTCAACAACGCCAGCGCCATCAATCTCACCGGCACGCTGGAAACACCGATGCGGCGCTTCGATTTGATGTTTTCGGTGAACGTGCGCGGCACTTTTGCCTGCTCGCAGGCCTGCCTGCCGCACCTGTTGAAGGCGGACAACCCGCATATCCTGAATATCTCGCCGCCGCTGAACATGGAACCGAACTGGTTTGGCCCGCATGTTGCCTACACCATGTCCAAATACGGCATGAGCCAGTGTGTGCTCGGCATGGCCGAGGAATTCGCCAGCCGTGTTTCGGTAAACGCGCTGTGGCCGCGCACCCTCATTGCCACCGCCGCGCTGAAAATGATTCCCGGCATGGATCCGCGCAACGGCCGCAAGCCCGAGATCATGGCCGACGCCGCGCACGCCGTGCTGACACAGACCGACCGCAGCTACACCGGGCAATTTCTCATCGACGACGACGTGCTGCGCGCCGCCGGCGTCACCGACTTCGATGACTATGCCGTCGAGCCCGGCTTTCCGCTCACCACCGACCTCTTTTTATAGGGGTCAGACCGAGATTATTTGTAACAATTGCCGACCGGGCGCTTTCGCGTGCGCCAGGCCTTGCCCGGCCGCACTGAGCGGCCAGGCATGGCTTCAACCTGGCCCGGGAACCTGTGGGTCTGACCCTAATTTCCGAGGGGTCAGACCGAGATTAATTGCCACAAGCAGGTATCCCGGCAGTTCCCGCAGATTGTTACGAATAATCTCGGTCTGACCCTAATTTTTTTAGATATCACGCGAGAAATAATATCTAACTACATGGTTCTAATAGTTTTATTAATAAGATCATCCGACGGAACGGCTGCCCGAATTGGACTATATTTGTAGGAACAATCAAAAAGTCGGAGAAATGCCGATGAATAAGCCAGGAACGGCACGGGTATTCACACTGCTCAGCCTCGCGGTTGCCACCGTTTCACCCCAACCCGCCATGAGCTATGACGTCGAAGTCATACCGGTCAGCGTCTACAACGATGCACCCTCTATTGAGGCTTTCGATGTGATTGCTGGCGTCAGCGGTTTTGCCATCGAGGATTTTGAGGACGAGGGATTGATCCTGTCCTATGCGCTTGGTGGCGGCCAGGGCATGTCAGTTTTGCCGCGATTATTTAATCGCAGTGAAATGGGATTTAACGGCGGACAGTTCTGGCTCGACGACCCATGGGACGGAGACCACGTCCTGAGTAATTACATCGGTAATGACGGTACCGAGCAGGGTGGACTCGATGTCGAGGAACTGAGACTGATATTCAATGGTGGCCCCGGAGTGGTGGGGATCGGATTATCCAACCTGCAGTCCAACGCAAACCTGCAGGTGAACGGCGTCACGATCGAGAGCCTTTTTCAGCTGCCCTTACAAAGTGGGCTGGGGCGAAACGGTTATATCAAGATCACAGCGCAATCCGGCGATGCGCCCATTCTGTCTGTTGGCTTTGTGGACGGTACGCTGGCCACCGGAGACAGCATCACTGTCGACCATGTTGCGTTCGGTGCTGCATCGGCGCCGACTGAAAGCCCGATGCGCACGAATAATTCATCCGAGGTACCAACAAATACGGAGCAGAAGTATGGCGAATGCAGCGTGCTGCCTCATAACGGCGAGAACCGGCTGGACCGGATCGATCTGGCCGTGCCGGGCCGTGGCGATATTCACTTTCAATTCAACCGACGCTACCGCAGCCGCATCCGCTACGACGGACCGATTGGCCACAACTGGGATTTCAGCTACAACGAACGGCTGGCAATCCAGCCCTCTGGCGACGTGCTGCGGCAGGACAAAGGCCGCACCGACATCTGGACGATCAATCCTGACGACAGCTATACCTCGGCAAGGGGCTTCTTTGGCTCGCTGATTAAACAACCTGACGACACTTTCGTCATCCGCGAACCGAACGGTTTCAAGCGAATGTACGACGCCAACGGCGTACTCACCGAGTACCGTGACCGGCACGGCAACCAGATGCTGTTCGAGTACGATGGTGACGGCAATCTGGATCGTGTTATCGACGCTTACGGCCGGCTGTTCGATTTCACATTCGCCGATGATCGTCTCGCATCAATTGTCGACTTCACGGGTCGCGCAGTAGTCTATGGCTACGATACCAATGGCGACCTCGTGAGCGTCCGCACCCCGGTGGTGACCGGCACATCAACCGGTAACGATTTCCCGGCCGGTCGCACCGAGAGCTACACCTATTCGTCTGGTTTCACAAACCTGGACCTCAATCACAATTTGCTCAGTGTCACCCGTTCGCAGGAAGTCGCCGATGGTGGCAACCCCTACTACACCTGGACTTATGGCGAAGACCCGGCCGATCCACTGAACTTTGACCGGGCGCTGACCCAGAACATGGGCGGCACCAATGCCTCGGGTGTTGCCGCGGGAGGCGCCTACACATTCTTCTACGAAGAACTCAACACCGAAGCACCACCCGGCGACGCGACTATCGAGCGACTGAAGGCCACCGTGACCGACCGCGCCGGCAACATCGAGGAGACTTTTTACAACGAATTTACCCAGCGCATCCGCAAACGTGAACTGACCCGGGGCCTGCGTCTCGGCGAGCCGACGGCTTACGAGACAAGCTGGGTTTTTAATGACGACGACCTGCTGATCAGCAGGATCCTTCCTGAAGGTAACGAGATTCAGTACGTTTATCAAAGTGGCGGCAGCCGCGGCAGCCAGCGCAATGTGATCGAGATGCGGCTGGTCGCCGACCCGGGCCGTGGCGGTGGTGAAGACCTCGTGACCACTTACAGCTATGACCCGCTATTTAATCAGCCGCTGTCGGCGACCGGTCCACGCGGCAATGCAACCGGCTTCACACCGCCAATCGGTACCGCTTCGGCCGCCCGCTACACGACCAACACCTTTATTGATTACCAGGAGAGCAATGATCCGATCCAGGACGCGGTTGATTTCGGGATCGACCTATCAAGTGTTTCGCGTGGACTCGGTGATCTGAATGGCGACGGGCTCACAAATCAAACTGCCGGCAATATCGTGCGTATCGCGGCGCCGACGGTGCAGTTGCTGCCCGGCTCCAACGAAGCCGGCAACTTTGGTGCCACGTCGCAGCCGGTCATCACCGAGATGCAATGG
>JABDJB010000056.1 GCA_013003425.1 Gammaproteobacteria bacterium
GCACAACGCTTCGGTATCCCGTTTCATCACTTTGCGCTGAGCGCAGATAGCAAACCGCAGGTTGAAAAGCAGCAACTGGCGCTACTCGCTGACGCCGGTATCGATACCATCGTCCTGGCCAAATACATGCAGGTCCTGAGCGAGGATTTCTGTGGCGCTTACCCGAACCGCGTCATCAATATTCATCACTCGTTCCTGCCCGCGTTTGCCGGGGCCAGGCCCTACCACCAGGCGCACCGGCGCGGCGTGAAGATCATTGGCGCCACGGCGCACTATGCAACCCCGGAGCTCGACCAGGGGCCGATCATCGAGCAGGACGTTATTCACGTTTCGCACAAGGAATCGATCGCCGACTACGTACGACGCGGCAAGGACCTCGAAAAAGTGGTGCTGTCGCGCGCGGTCTGGTGGCACATCCAGCGCAAGGTGCTGGTGCACCAGAACCGTACGGTCATCTTCCGCTGAGTTGACGCCCGGCCGCGGCGCGGCCGGGCGCTTTTAGCTAGCGGCCCTCCGCCGCAATTTCCCAGATGTAGTCGCTGTGCATACCGCAGATCGAGCTGAACTCACGGCCCGCCGACGAGCCGGCGAAGCCGCCCAGCAGTTCGGCGCGTGCTGCAAACAGGTCCTCGAGGCTTTCCGCGCTGGTGGTCAGCAGGCGGCGGTATTTGCCACCGACAACATGGCTCAGCCAGCCCCATGACGACAGCTTGCCCGGGCCGAGGTGCGCATCGTAGGCCGGGCCAAACTCCTTTTCGACCAGTTCATCGGCCCGCGATTCGCCGTTCATGTCGCAGACGAAGTAAACGGAGAGGCCGACTTTCCCTCGTTGCTCGGTTACGTTGCCCAGCTCGCTCTTCCAGATATAGTCATCGTGCGATTTGCAGGCCTTGCCAAGGTTGTCATCACGCGGGCGCAGCTTCTTGTCCACGGCATCGCCCTGTTTTTTGGAGGCATTCAGCACTTCCACCACGCCCGGTCCCATGCGGTAGATCAGCCGGCGCCATTTACCTCCGGCGATGTGTTTGAGATACCCCCAGCCGGTGAAATCGCCCGATTTCATGCTGTTGTCGAATTCGGGTCTGAAGTATTTGTCGAAGGTGGCATCGGCTGCCTCCTCCATAGAGGTATCGCAGTACATATAGGTTGCGTAGATGTACACGTCGCTTTCGTGGCTGTCCGCCCAGGCGGCCACGGGCAGCAGGATTGCCAGCGCGAATATCAGTTTTTTCATGAGTCCCCCATGCATTCGATTGAAAGGTTGTGGCCGGAGTATAGTCAGCGCAACAGCGCTTCACCGGGCCGGATTGCACTGCAGCATCCAGGCAGCACAGTGCGTCATACCTAAAAACAACTGTTACGAAAGCATCCCTGGTGGCACCTGGCGTCTAGTATTCAGCCAGCTATGCAATGGGGAGCATCCAAATGAACCAATATATTGAACAACTCACAGGCTTTCTCGGTCCCGCCGGATCGACGGCGCTGGGCAAGGCCCTGACTGGCCTGGCAATACTCATCATCGGCCTGTTCGTCGTGAAGATCATCGTGGGAATCTTCCGGCGCGTGTTGCGGAAAGTCGATTTCATGCATCGTACTAATGCCGATGGATCGGTAACGGACCTGGTGTCGCCCGTCGCCGCTTTGGTCAAGGCAGTACTGACAATTTTTGTACTGATGGTGGTGCTGGAGTTCTTTGGCCTGACCGGCGTGCTCGATCCGCTTAAAGACATGATCACCAAGTTCTTGGCCGCGATACCCAACATTATTGGTGCCGGAGTCATAACCTACGCCGGCTGGGTGATAGCCAAGATCGTCTCGCAGCTGGCGGGTATGGCGCTGGGCAAAGTAGACGATCAGCTGGCTGCACGCACCGGTAATGACGAACTGAAAGTGTCGAAGTTCGGCAGCGCTTTCGTTTTTGCCATCATCCTGTTGCCGATTATCGTCTCGGCGCTAGGTGTATTGAATATTCCGGCAATCTCGGACCCGGCGTCAGCAATGATCGGCAAGTTGATGGCTGCCGTGCCCAATATTGTGGGCGCCGGTATCGTGCTGCTGGTTGTTTACCTGGTGGCCAAATTCGTGATTTTCGTGCTGAGCAGCTTGCTCGAAGGCATGAATGTCAATGCTCTGCCGGAAAAACTCGGCGCGCAGGCGCTTTTTTCAGACTCCTTCACGCCGACCAGGCTGGTTGGAATGACGGTGATGTTCTTTTCCATGCTTGCTGCGGCGACAGCAGCGGTCAATATCCTGCAGATCGACGTGATTTCCGAGGTGTTTGCCCGGGTGCTCGAATTTGGCGGCGGAATCCTGATTGGTGGTGTGATACTGATTATCGGTAACTTCCTCGGCTCGCTGGCTTACAAGAAACTGTCGGCAAGCGGCAATCAGGGCATCGCCAACATCGCGCGGATTGCGATACTCGGGCTGGTGCTGGCAATGGGCCTGAAGTCCATGGGGCTGGCGGACAATATCGTCAACATGGCGTTTGGCTTTACTATCGGCAGTGCCGCTGTAGCAGCTGCGCTGGCGTTTGGCCTGGGCGGTCGCGATGCGGCCAAGACCGTGGCCGATCGCTGGGCCAGCAGAATCAACAACTGACGTTGATGCCAGCCGGGCGGGGCAGTGTGTCCCGCCCGGTTTCCGGCTTCCGGAATCCGGCCGGTTTCGCCGCCAATTACCGGTGACCGGCTTCCGGCGGTAACATATCCTGATGACCGCTTGCAGCACGAATTCGTTGCGCCAACAGGGTGAATCATGCGCCTGGTAATCGCGCCGGTGCTCGGCGCACTGCTGGCACTGGCGCTGTTCGCCTTCAGCAATGCGCTGATTTCCGACGCACACCTGCAGCAGCTGGACCGGGGCGAGACCACAAGGCTGGAGTTTATTCGCGCCCTGCCCGAAGAGCGTGTATTTACAAAAAAGCGCCAGCTTCCACAGAAGCAGCCACCACCAAAAGCGCCGCCCGCTGTCGATCGGATCCGGTCTGCGCCGACGACAAATGTTGCGCAATTGCCGGTGCAGATCGAAATGCCCGAAATCAACATACCGGTTGCCGGTGGCGTGGGACCATACCTGGGCTCCTATACTGAGGCGACGCCTGGCATACCGCTGTATGACGGTGACCTGGTCCCGCTGGTGCAGGTCAGCCCGCGTTATCCGCGGCACGCTGCGCACAGGGGTGTCGAGGGCTGGGTCAACGTGGAATTCACCATTGCTGCCGACGGGACGGTGGAAGACCCCGTGGTGCTTGCCGCGGAACCGCCCAATGTTTTTAACAACAGCGCAATCAACGCCATTGTGCGGTGGAAATTCAAACCGCGCGTGGTTGACGGGAAACCCGTGGCCAGCCGCGGACGGCAACGGATCACCTTTGAAATAGTCGAGTAGATACGTCCGAAGGGTCAGTGTGAAACCGGCAGCAACGGCATCGCTCGTTGCGTTGCACAATAAAAACCCCGCGATGACAGCTATCCTGTAAAAAAATCGGGGCTCGATCCGGCGCATGTCTGGCCGGAAAAGGAAAAGACCGGCTGGAAGCACATCTGTATATCTCGGTTCTCGGGCTGACCGGCCTGCTCGGCCTGGCAGTGCTGATGCTGCCTGCCGCAAACAGGCTCAATTTTCCTTACACGGTGCTGCTGGCGCTGGTCGGGCTGGGGCTCGGGCTGATCCTGTCGTTGCTGGGCATCGCGTCGATGCCCGGACCCGTTGGCGATTTTTTCACGGCGCTGCACGAATTCGAGATCACCTCCGAGGCGGTGTTTTTCATCTTCCTGCCGGCGCTGGTCTTCGAATCAGCGTTGTCGATCGACGTTCGACGCCTGATGGACGATATCGCGCCGATTCTGCTGCTGGCCATAGTCGGTTTGCTGATTTCGACTTTTGCAATTGGCTACACCATTCACTGGACATCCGGAATGGGCCTGGTGGTTTGCCTGTTGCTGGGAGCGATCGTTTCGGCAACAGATCCGGTTGCGGTGGTTGCAATATTCAAAGACCTTGGCGCGCCAAAGCGTCTGGCGATCCTGGTTGAGGGCGAGAGCCTGTTCAACGATGCCACGGCGATCGTCGCTTTTACGATTCTGTCGGCCATGCTTGCCGGCACTGCCCAGGCCGGGGTTGTCTCCGGGATGGCCGATTTTCTGATCGTATTTGTCGGCGGCATCGTCGTTGGCTACCTCAGCGCGCAGCTTTGTTGCCAGGTTTTGCGGCTGTTGGCCGGGCAGACTGTTGCCGAGGTGACGGTGACCATCAGCCTGGCCTACCTGTCGTTCATACTGGCCGAACATTACCTGCATGTTTCCGGCGTCATGGCCGTCGTAACGGCGGCACTGGTTATCGGCTCGACCGGTCGCACAACTATTGTCCCGCGCACCTGGGATGCGCTTACCGAGACCTGGGAGCAGATCGGTTTCTGGGCCAACTCGGTGATCTTTGTGCTGGTAGGCCTCGCGGTGCCGGTGATCCTGGCCGGCTTTGGCATGCGTGAGGCTTCATTGCTTGTCGTACTGCTCGTGGCTGCTTTCGTCGCCCGGGCCTTTATTATTTTTGGACTGCTGCCGATGTTTGCCCGTACCGGATTGGCACAAAAAGTGGGCATCGGTTACCGCAGCGTAATGTTCTGGGGTGGTCTGCGCGGAGCGGTATCACTTGCGCTGGCCCTGGCCGTGATGGAAAACCACACCTTCGATCCGGAGATCCGCAGCTTTATCGGCGTGTTGGTGACCGGTTTCGTGCTGTTCACGCTGTTCGTGAATGCCACCACCATAGGCGTCGTGATGCGGGCGTTTGGCCTGGATAAACTGTCGGCGGCGGACCTCGCAATCCGAAATCGTGCGCTGGCCACGGCGCTGGCGGGTATCGGCGACCGCATCGAGCAAACAGCCAAAGACGAACAACTCGATGCGACGCTGGCCAATGCTGTAATCGAGCAATACGATGCGCGTGCACAGCGGACGCGCGACAAAATCAGCAAGCTGCAGGGAATTACCGATGACGACTGGCTGCGCATCGGGCTGACGGCCCTCGGCACCCAGGAAAGTAATGGCTATTTCAAGCTGTTTGCCGATCGGCTGGTCGCTCCCAAGATAGCCCGCTTGCTGCTGGCACGTTCCAACGACAATCTCGATGCGCTCAAGGCGCATGGTCTCGCCGGTTATCAGGCGAGCGTCGAACGAGGCCTTTCTTTCGACTGGCGTTTTCGCCTGGCGCTCTGGATCCAGCGCCGAATTGGCATTTCGGCCGCGCTGGCCGCCCAGCTGGCCGACCGTTTCGAGGTGTTGCTCGCCATGCACACCCAGTTGCGCAAACAGCTCGACAACGGGCTGGCGCAGCTGACAGCTGTGGTGCCGGAAAGCGCGATGCAACGCCTGCGTGAGATCCTGCAGCAGCGCCATGATATGAGCGGCGAGGCGATGGACGCGCTCGCATTGCAGTACCCGGACTATGCCAGCCAGCTGCAGGAGCGGCGTCTCGGGTTACTGGCCGTGCGGCTGGAGCGCGCCAGCTATCAGCAGATGAAACGCCATTCGTTAATTGGCAAGGAAGTTTATGGCGACCTGACGAAGTCACTGAAACAGCGACTTGCCAGGCTCGATCGCCGGCCGCAGCTGGAGCTGGGACTCGAGCCGGAAAACCTTATTCGCAAGGTCCCGTTTCTTGCCGATTTACCATCCGATCGCACCAGCGAATTGGCGCGCATGCTCAAGCCGCGGCTTGCCATACCGGGCGAGCGAATTGTTGCCAGGGGCGATCCCGGCGATGCCATGTATTTTATTTCCAGTGGCGCTGCAGTGGTGGACCTGGATGCAGAGAAAATTCAGCTCGGCAGTGGTGACTTCTTTGGAGAACTGGCGCTGCTGAAAGACAGCCCGCGCAACGCTGATGTCACTGCCAAGGGCTTCTGTGACCTGCTGATCCTGTGGGTGCAGGATTTCCGTCAGTTCCTCGATGACAACCCGCAGGTACGCAGCACCATCGAGCGGGTAGCGAAGGAGCGTCTTGATTACGACGCAAAAATACCGCGCGGCTAAGTTGTCTCGTGGGCGGGAAAGATCAGTTCGTCAGTAGCGGCCCCGAGGGCTGCAGCCTTGTCGATTAGCCGCTGCAGGATCGCCGGGTCGAGCTGCGGCTCTCGCGCCAGGATCCAAAGGTAATCAGTGTCCGGGCCGATGATCATCGCGTAGCGGTAATCCGGATCCAGTTCGATGATGTTGTAGGCGCCGTAAAAGGGGCCAAAGAACGACACCTTCATCCGGCCGACGTTTGGATCACCAATGAAATAGGCCTTGCCTTCGGCAGTCTTTCGCTCACCGCTTGCAATATCGTAACCGCTGTTGAGCACCCGCACGCCGCCATCATCGCGCAGGCTGTAGTCGGCCTGTATGCCGGTCAGCCCACGCTCGAAGCGGTGATCGAGGCGGGCAATTTCGTACCAGGTCCCAAGGTATCGCTGCAGGTCGAAATCACGCACCGCGGCAGCATTTTCGGGCATTCCGAGACAGCCGCTCAGTAAAAGCAGGCAAGCCAGGAGTCCGGGCAGCTTCACCATTGCTGCGGCACCCGCTGCAGCTCGCTGGTGTCGTAACCCATCTCCCCGATCATTTCGACGAGATCATCATATTCATTCGCCGGGAGCGAGGGATCGCGCGCCATCAGCCAGACGAAGTCACGCTTGTTACGGCCAATAATTGTTACGCGATAGTCTTCGTCCAGGTAGACAATGCGGTAGTCAGCCTTTATCGGCCAGATAAACTGCATACCCCAAACCGCATTGCCGGTGTTTTCCCGCACGAAGCCGCGCGGGTTGTAACGTTTCTTCTCGCCCTCGAAGCCACCCTTGCGGAAAGTGAACACCGTATCAATGCTGCCGTCTTCATTGATGCTGTACGTCTCGATCGCGTTGTGGGCGCCTTTCTCGATAAACGTGGGAATATTGGCGATGACGTGCCAGTCACCCATAAATCGCTCGAGATCGACGTATTCGACCGGCTCCAGCTTGCCCGTAGTGCTGCAGGCCGTTGTTGCCAGTGCGGTGATTGCTATCAGTGACGGCGCCAGGATGCCGCGGACTGTTTTTCTATCGTGGTTCATAGCGCAGCGTGCTCCCGCGTTCAGTTTTGCTTTCCAGTGCCAGCCAGTCGTCGTCGGGCGTGTACCATAGTTTTAAATCAACTTTGTCGGCATTGAGGTGATAGCGCAGGGCCGGCACGGTACCGTCACCCATTTCGATCTCCTCGGCAAAGGGCCCTTCTACCTCTATGTCGAGGAATTTTCCGTCCTGCTGATTGAGCAGGTAGTCCTGCTGCAGGAAGTCCGGTTTCCAGTACGCAAAGGACATGACGCACGCGGGCAGGCGCTCCGCGCCGTTGCTTCCCTCTACCTGGAAGAAACCGTCCTTCTTTTCGCCACGAACGGAAAATTCCTTCCGGTTTGCCTTGGTGTCTGACTCAATTTCGGCCAGGCAGTCACCGTCCCAGGCTTCAACGTTGCGATGCCTGTACCGGTACACGGTCGCGAACAGTATTTTCACCTGCATCTCGGCCTCGGTTTCGAGCCGGGTCTGGCCGTCTTTCTGCCACACGCGGAAAAACTGGCTGCCTATTTCCTTACCATCGAGCAGCACGCGAAAGAACCACTCGCGGGTATCAGCAGCGGCAGTGGCCTGGCTGAGTAGCAGAACAAGGAAGATTACAATGCGCATAGGATTTTGATTCAGTTGGTTTCTTGTGGTGGGCCCGGAAAGAATGCGTTGGTCCGGCGTATGTAGTCGGCATACTGCGGTTTGGTCTCGCTGAGACCCTTCTCCAGCAGGGCAACACCGGAGACCTTGAGCAGAAAGAAGGTCATGATTATTGGCGAGAAAAACGTCCACCAGCCGCCGGCGGCAACAGCCAGGCAGAAATAACCCCACCACAGCGTTGCTTCACCAAAATAGTTTGGATGACGCGTCAGGCGCCATAGCCCGGTGTCGAGCACCTTGCCGCGGTTGCTCGGGTCAGATTTAAAACGCGCGAGCTGTGCGTCGCCGACCGCTTCGAAAAAGAAACCAATGAGCCACAGCGCGATGCCGGCATAGTCGAACAGGTTAAGCGGCGCATTGCCCTGTGCAGCGGCCAGCAGCGGCAGCGCGATTATCGAGGCGAGCGCGGCCTGCAGGCCAAAGACGATGTAGATGCTCTTGTAGCGAAAGCCAGGGTCGTTTTTCTCCCGCATGGCGCGGTAACGCGCATCCTCCGGCTCGCCATGGTTGCGCACTCCGATATAAAGCGCGAGCCGCAACGACCAGACAGCAACAAGCACCAGCACAATCGTGGCCCTCGCCCCGATGCTGTCGGCGAAGTACTGGTAGACGGACAGCGCCAGCAGAAAAAACAGGCCCCACAGCGTATCGACGATACTGACATCGTTGCGAAACAGGCTGGCGACCCAGGCCAGCAGCGCAGCGGCTACTACCGCTGCGACAGCGAAACCATAAGCGTTCCAGTCAAGCATGCTGCGCCACGACTTCTTTGCCCTGCACGTCGACGCCGTCGAAGCGCTGTCCCAGCGCGACCAGCAGCGGGGTGACGACGCCCCAGCCTATGGCCAACGCAATCAGCGCCATGATCCGGTCCTCAAAGACCAGCCCGCCGAGCCGTTCGCCGGCAAGGTATGACAGTGGCCCGCCGATCGCTCCGAGCAGGACAGCTGCGGCAAAGCGGTCGTGCATCCAGCGCATCGACAGGTTTATTGTGCTGGCGAAAAGCAGCCACATGGATACGATCCAGTAAGGCGCGGTGGCCTCGATCAGCATGCCGTTGGGGTAGATAAGCCAGTCGGATCGCACCAGCAGGGTGTCGAATACCGCACCCATCATCCCGGCAAGCGCTATCAGCACCAGCTCGCGGCGCGGATGATCGACAATGTTGAAGTGCAGCAGCAAGACCGCTGCAACGACAACGGGGCCAACCAGTGGGTAGCCGTTCGCGGCACCTAGCACGCAGCTGAACCAGCCAACCTGGAAGGTCACAAAATTAATTACAAACTTGTTCATTCAAGCCGTCCTGGCAAACAGGTAATGGGAAACAAACCACTCCTGCCCGCCTGAGTAACCAAAAAGTTCAGCGCATGCCATAAAAAACATGCGCCAGCGATGAAACCACTGGGTTGCCGCGTCCTTGCCATAGACGTCCTCGAAAATCGGGATTATGCGGTCGCGCCGCTGGTCCATGTTCTGCAGCCAGGCGTTCGCTGTCTTTTCGTAGTGACGTCCACTCCAGCTCCAGCGTTTTTGTAACTGCAGGTCGCGCTGAAAGCGCAGCGGCAGGTCAGCGCTGGGCATGATGCCGCCGGCAAAGAAATACCGGCTCATCCAGTCGCTGGGGCCGCGATCTTCAAATGTGTAGGCGCACAGCCGATGAGTAAAGATATGCATGAAGAACAACCCGTCTGGTGCCAGCCAGCGGCTGACGCGCCCGAACAACACTTCGTAATTACGCATGTGCTCGAACATTTCGACCGACACTACCCGGTCGTAGGTTCCCGGGGCTTCAAAATCGTTCATATCGCAGGTCAGCACTTCAATATTTTCGAGCCCGCGCTCCTGCGCCTGAAGCTGAATGTGTTCGCGCTGGCTGCTGGAGTTGGACACAGCTGTAACCCGGCTGGACGGGTGCTGCTTTGCGATCCAGAGGCTGAGCGAACCCCAGCCACAGCCGAGATCGAGTACGGACATACCGTCGGCGATCGCGGCGCGTTCGCAGGTGACCGTCAGCGCTTCGTCTTCGGCCTGGTCCAGCGAGTCAATTCCGTCAGGCCAGTAGCAGCAGCTGTATTTGCCGTGACGTCCGAGAGCTTCAGCAAAAAAAGAAGCAGGAACTTCGTAATGCTGCTCGTTGGCGCGCTGCGGCAGCGGCGCAACTTCCGCGCTGCGCATTTGGTCCACAAACTCGTTCAGTGCATGGCCGGCAGCCTCGATGTCGCTCGCATCGGCCTCGGCCAGGCGCCGCGCCAGCAGGCGCCTGATGCCCGCACGGATTGCCGCGTCGGGGACCAACCCTGTTTCGGTCCAGTTTATTGCGCGTTGTGCAATGCGACTCATAATGAATTCCGTTGAAGCCCGTCGGGCCTACCCTTATCCGAAGCTATATTCTGTGCGTGGCGGCCGCGGAAATCGTCTCGACGCCGTAAGTATTTGTATCCGAAAGTATCCGGGGGGTGTTACGGGCTTCTGAACAGGTAGTATACGCGCTATGACCAGAGTGCTTCTTATAGACGACGACGAGCGTCACTCACAGCTGTTGCGCGAGTATTTCAAGCGCTACGGCATCGAGCTCGACTGCGCGCCCGAGGCCGACAGCGGCCTGGCGCAGCTTGCCGGTCAGCCGCCTGATCTGTTGTTACTGGATGTCATGCTGCCCGGGAAAGATGGATTCGAAATCTGCCGGGAGGTGCGCAAAACCAGCAATATCCCCATTATCATGCTGACCGCACGCGGCGACGTCATTGATCGCGTCTCCGGGTTGGAACTGGGCGCCGACGACTACATCGGCAAGCCGTTCGAGCCGCGTGAGCTTGTCGCTCGTATCCAGTCTCTGCTGCGACGGGTAGAAAACCAGGCCGACGACGGCGACGGCATGTTACGTTTCGAGGGCCTCGAGATCGACACCAATTCGCGCACCATCAAAGTCGACGGCGAGAGTGTTGAGCTGACATCGATGGAATACGAGTTACTGACGTTGCTGGCGAATAACTGCGGCAGCAAAATGTCGCGCGATGAAATTCTCTCGGACCTGCGTGGAATTGATGCCGCGATAATGACCCGCGCGGTCGATATCATGATCAGCAGGATTCGTAACAAGATAGGCGATACCGCCAAGCCGTCCCGTTTCATCCAGACAGTGTGGGGCCGTGGCTACGTGTTTGTTGGCCGCCCGGTTCAATGATCGCGCGCCTGTCGCGATCCCTGTCATTCCGCCTGCTCGTAATCTTCCTCCTTATGGGGGTGCTGTTTGCTTACGGTGCGATGCTGGGTATTCGCTGGGTTTACACGACCGACCAGCTGCGCGAACTGGTCAGCGCGCATCTGTCACTGCACGTGGACTACGTTCGCCGCGATATCGGTAATCCGCCCAGCATCGACAATGCCCTGGCGATCACCCGGCGTGTGCCGGTCGATATTCGCCTCATCGGCCCGGGTCTGGACTGGGCTTCGGATCCGGACTTTCCGCTAGCTGCAGAGCTGGATTTCGCCGGCAGCCAGAACGTCAGCAGCGAGGCAGGGGCCTTTCTGCGCGACCTCGACGGCGTGCAGTTCGCTACGCATTCTGCACATGGCTTCCTGAGGATCGAGCAGGCGCCGTACGCAATCATCGTCTCGTCGCCAAAAATTGCCGAGCCGGCAGTGGAGCGACGCCTGACGCCGATAATTATGGGGTTTGGTCTGTTGCTGGTAGCGCTCACCTACCTGGCAGTACGCTGGTTGTTCAAGCCGATCGATGCCATCCGCGCCGGCGCCGCCGAGATAGGCCGCGGCAATTTCAGGCATCGCATCGAGGCTGGGCGCGCAGACGAGCTGGGTGATCTGGCCGGTGACATAAACACAATGGCGGGCGACGTGGAAGGCATGCTCGATGCCAAGCGGCAGCTGTTGCTGGGCATCAGTCACGAGCTGCGTTCGCCGTTGTCGCGCCTGAATCTCGCGCTGGAGATGGCCGAGCAGGATGACGACACTGCCGGGCTGCGCGCCGATGTCGCCGAGATGGAAAAGATCATCGCAACGCTGCTGGAAGCTGAGCGCCTTAACGCACGCCACGCGGCACTACGGCTCAGCAGCGTTGAGGCGGGGACCCTGGTGCAGGCCATGATCAACGATTACTTTTCCGGCGACAGTGAGCGTATCGAGTTGGAGGTGCCGGAAGAGGTGCGGCTGACGGTTGATGAGGCCCGTATTACGCTGTTGCTCAAAAACCTTGTCAGCAACGCGCTGCGCTACACGCGCCCGGTTGATGGCGCCGTGGAAATCAGCATCGCCGCGGCGGGCGACGCGTGGCAGATCCGCGTGCGCGACCATGGTCCCGGGCTGACTGCGGACCAGGCGGCCCATCTGGGTGAACCGTTCTACCGCGGCGATCCCTCCCGTACACGCCATACCGGTGGCAGCGGGCTGGGCCTTTATCTGGCGAAACTCGTCGCCGAAGCGCACGGTGGCTCACTGCAGCTGGACAGCAGCGTAACCGACGGCGCCTGTTTCGTGGTGACTTTGCCATACGAGCCGGGAAGCTGAGTTGGCTGGCGCGGACCAGTTATTCCTGGTGCTTGGTAACCAGCTGTTTGCACCGGAGCACCTGTCGGAGTACCCCGACGCAAGCGTGTTTATGGCCGAAGACATGGAGCTCTGCACCTATGTCGAGCACCACCAGCAGAAAATTGTGCTGTTCCTGGCGGCAATGCGGGCGTATGCAGACGAACTGCGCGAAACCGGTTTTGAAGTCATCTATCGGCAACTCGACCCAAACAGCAGCTATGAGCAGAAACTGTCACAGGTCATCGACGGAAGCGTGAGTGAGCTGGTGCACTTCGAGATCGAAGACAAGCCCTTCGAGCGACGTATCATCGACTTCTGCAGCGAAAACGGGATTAAGCGTACAGAGCTGGAAAGCCCGATGTTCCTGTGCAGTCGCAAGTCATTTGCAGAATTTGCCGATTCGAGCAAGACACTGCGCATGGCTGATTTTTATCGCCGCGAGCGCCAGCGGCTGGGTTTATTGCTGGACGAGAATGGCGAGCCGCAGGGGGGCAAGTGGTCTTTCGACGCTGACAATCGTCGCAAGCTGCCGCGCGCCGTGGAGCCACCTGCCGTGACGGCGCCCGAACCGGCCGCGCATGTGACGGCAGTTATCGAGTTGACCGAAACGCACTTTGCCGACCATCCGGGCAATGCCGCGGACTTCTGGTGGCCCACGACCCGTGCACAGGTGCAGGCCTGGCTGGACGAGTTTCTGGCGCAACGGCTGGCTGACTTCGGGCCATACGAAGACGCTATTTCGCAGCGTTCGAACAGCGTTTTTCACAGCCTGCTGAGCCCGGCGCTCAACCTTGGGCTGCTAACCCCGGACGATTTCATCGATGCCGTCCTGCGTCATGCGGACGGTAACGACGTGCCACTGCAGAGCGTGGAAGGGCTGGTGCGCCAGGTTATCGGCTGGCGCGAATTCATACGTGGCGTCTACCGGCAGTACAGCGAGCAGCAGGAGAACGAGAATTTCTGGGGCCACGAACGTGAGCTGACCGAAGACTGGTACCAGGCCACAACCGGCATCGTGCCGCTGGACCATGCCATCGATACCGCCCAGCGTCTTGGCTGGCTGCATCATATTGAAAGGTTGATGGTAGTGGGTAACCTGATGACGCTGTGCGAGATACAACCCGCGGTGGCACACCGCTGGTTTATGGAGATGTTCATCGACTCCTCCGAATGGGTTATGGGTCCCAACGTTTATGGCATGGGATTGTTCAGTGATGGCGGTATCTTTGCGACAAAGCCATACATCTGCGGGTCGAATTACCTGCTGAAGATGAGTGACTATAAAAAAGGTGAATGGTGTGACGTCGTAGATGGCCTGTATTGGCGCTTTATTGCAAAGCATCGCGATTTTTTCGCCGGTAATCCGCGACTTGCCGTGATGCCGCGTGCGCTTGATCGATTATCCGACGAACGACGAGAGCGAATATTTCCTGCGGCTGAAGAGTTTCTCGAGCGCTGTACAACTCCTGTCAAATAAATATTGCGTTTCTTTTACGCCGCGAAAAGAATCGATACAAATACGAACTGCGGCGAAACCACTTCCTCAGGCTTGCTTGTTATTGTAACTGCTCATTCAAATTGAGGAGTTCACATGCGTAAGCCAAAATATCATCCCCTGTTGTTCATGGTCGGTGCCCAGGTAGCCCTGGTGCTGGCAGTCGCCTTTGGTTCGGTAGCTATGGCCGGCAACTACGGCAAGAGTGTTAAAGAAACGCGGGCCGATATTGTCGATACGGCTGTAGCTGCGGGTCAGTTCGAGACTCTGGCAGCCGCGCTCACCGCGGCCGGTCTGGTTGATACTTTGAAAGGCGATGGGCCTTTCACGGTCTTTGCCCCGACCGATGCTGCGTTTGCAAAATTGCCGCAGGGTACCGTTGAGGAATTGCTGCAGCCGGAAAATCGCGACAAACTTACTGCCATCCTGACCTATCATGTCGTGCCGGGTAAGGTTTATTCCGACGATGTGGTGACGCTCGATCGCGCTACGACTGTAAATGGTGCCGCAATTGATATCGCGGTCGACGGTGACCGCGTCAGGATTGACAATGCCACGGTGATTGCGGCTGACATTAAAGCCAGTAACGGTATTATCCACGTCATCGATAACGTGATCCTGCCAAACTAAACTTTGTTCTCTGCTTTTGGTGGCCGTTACGGCGGCCGCCTTTTTTTATGTCTGAAAACTTAACAAGTTTTGCTGCACCCGCCACCGTCGCGCTGTTTGGCGCCGGCGGCGGTATTGGCGCGGAATTTCTGCGGCAGCTGCATGATAACCCGAACGTCGGGCAAATTTATGCCTTTAACCGCACGCCGCTGAAAGCTGTTGCGGACCGGGTTACGGCGGCCGAATTTGACCTGCGCGATGAGGCCACCATTGCCGCGGCTGCTGAAACTGTCGCGCCGCAATCGCTGGACCTGGTTATTGTCGCCAGCGGCATCCTGCACGATGGCGAGCGGCTGCAGCCCGAAAAATCAATGCGTGATCTGGACGCAGCGACGATGCAGGAGGTTTTTGCCATCAACACCGTCGGCCCCGCGCTGATCGCGCGCCACTTCCTGCCGCTGCTGCGGCGTGATCGCAAGGCAGTATTCGCTGCGCTGTCGGCCCGGGTAGGCAGTATCGGCGACAACCGTCTGGGTGGCTGGGCTTCGTACCGCATGTCAAAAGCCGCCTTGAACATGCTGCTGCGCACGCTGGCAATCGAGCAAACCCGGCGCGCGGCTGACTCTGTAGTGGTCGGGCTGCATCCCGGTACCGTGGCCAGCGGCCTGTCGGCCCCATTCACCAGCCGTGTGCCGGAAGAGCGCCTGTTTACGCCCCGACGAGCCGCCGCCCAGTTGATAAACGTGATTGACGGGCTCACCGCAGCTGATACCGGCTATGTGTTTGCGTGGGATGGAAGCCGAATAGAGTTCTGAGCTAGCGGCCTAACCGGGATGCGTCACAACGTCGTTGTTTTGCGTCAGCTCAGCATCCGTAGCCAGCCAGTATTCAGTTTCATGACGCGGTTGGAAGCCAAGAGCTTTTGCGAGCAGCAATTGCGACGTCTTCGGTGTTATGAGCCGTCAGGCGGGCGGCGATGAGTTCGCCGCTGTGTGTTGGCCGATATCCCGGCACTCGGTAATGCACCTGTTCCCCCAATGTCGTCGTCCGGGCTGTTTGATCAATTAACGGCTTTCGGCATGCCTGCCTCCAATGCAAGTCCGCACCTGTGATGATAAAAAAATGGCCGCCAGCAGACACTGGCGGCCACTTGTCAATGCTCTGCTGCAGAAGCTGGTTAAGGGATGCCGTGCATCTCCTCAATTGCAGCCAGCAGCACTTGGCCCGGGCGAAAGGAGAAAGAAGGTGCGCACGATCGCCAGGTCAGTCAGGTCGGTGGTGCCGTCGCCGTTATTGTCCGTATCGAGATCGCCGGCCAGCAGGAAGTTTTGCCGGTAGATTGCGAGATCCTGCAGGTCCACCTGGCAATTATTCGGTTGTGCAACATCGGCATCGCAGGCGTTGCCAATGTTGTCGCCATCGGTGTCACGCTGGTCGGCGTTAGCTACCTCGGTGCAGTTGTCAGCAGAATCCAGCACACCGTCATTATCGACATCGGCCGCAAAGCTCAGCCGCGCGATGGAAGGCTCATGATCGGTTGCCGGCGAGGGGAACTCGACGTTGGCATGCACAATATCGTATTCGGCGCCAGCCGCCAGCGTGTTACTCACAAGTATGTGGTCGAGCGGCGAGGCATTTCCGTCAAAAACAAAGGTGAAACCTTCAACCGCTGGCAGCGTTTCGGTGAGATTCTGCAGCACCGGTGCGGGGTCGCCTTTTAAAATCTGCAGCGGCGTTTCGAAGGTCCACTCATTGACATCACCCAGCACGATAACCTGGTCACCGCCGTCAGCGATCAGTGAATCGACAAAGTCGTTGACCACCTGCGCCTGGTCGCCACGCTCCTCAACGCCGCCATTGATCGGTGGCTGCACCGCGCCGAATACCGGCGTGCCGCCGCCCTTGGAGCGAAAGTGCACGTTGATGATATGCACGCGGTTGCCGTTGAAGTCGAATTCCGCGTACAGCGGCTTGCGACTGCTGGCAAACGCATCGCCATCACCCAGATTGGGGTCCAGTACACGGGCAACAGTAACAAGGCTCACACGCGCCGGGTTGTAAAGGTACCCGTTGCGAATATTGCCGCCCGGCTGGCCGCCGTCCTGGTTGTTCATCGGCGGTATGTCGATCCAGTCGTAGGTTGGCCCGCCAGCCGCGCCGATGTCATTAATTAACTGCTGATAGGTCTGGTCGGCCGCGACCACGCCGGTGTCAAAAGAACCGTCGTTGTCCTGGATTTCCTGCAGCCCGATGATGTCCGGGGCCTGCATGTTACTAACGATCTGTTCGGCCAGCGCCGCGAAACGTCCGCTGCCGACATCATCATCGTCGTCAGCGGGGTTCACCTCGAGGTTCAGCACATTGTGCGTTGCCACCGTCAGCCGTCCGGCATCGCCCTGCAGCGTAGTAACCTCCGGGGCCAGGCCGAAAGCGTTCTGTTTGAAGCCGTCCGTCAGGCGTACTTCAAAATTGCCGAAGCCATAGGTGACTACCCCGGTTGCGTCACCCAGAAGGTCACCCGGGGTGATGGGCGGAGCAAAGCCCGGCAGCAGGTCGTTATCGTATTGCAGCTGGATGCGCTCGGGGTTGAAGTCGTTTTCGGTCAGGGTAATGCCGCCGCGGCTGTTGAGGCCGGTGGCAAAAATGCCGCCGTTGTTCAGCACCACTGTTTCGCCGAAGCGGTTGGTCACGCTGGCGGCGATAGCATCCTGCACGGTAACGCGCATGCCTTCGAACGTTTCGTAAAAATCGATGCCGTCCTCGGCCGGGTCAAAAACAGCAAACCCGTCGTTGTCGATAATCTCCGTTGGCGGCATACGGCCGCTGCTGCCGATAATGGCGGCTGCCGGCAGGGCGCTGCCGCTGCTGTTGATTACCACGGTCGGGTTGGTGATCTCGGTAATACCCAGGTTTCCTGTCGAAACTCCGCCGGGAATAAATTCGGTGACTGATCCGGTGACTTCTACATCGTCGCCGGCTGCCACGGTCGGTACCGTGCCGGTGAAGACAAAGATGCCGTCGGAGGTATCGGTATCGCCGTCACCGAGCGGGTCCTGCAGGTAAAAGCCGTTTGAATCGACAGCCGTAACGATACCGGTGGTGATTACCGGCATACCGGCGACCGGCGAGTCATGGCCGGCGCCCTGGATCTGGTAGATCGCCAGCGGTGTTGGCGCACCGGTGCCGGTGCCAGGGTAAAAACCGAGCCCGTTGAAAGTGTTGATATCGAAGCCGTCCCACTCGGTGGCGGGATCAAAGGTATCGCCGCCGTTGGTATCACCGGCGGTGACGCTTTCCCTGCGTCGCAGCGTGTCATTCTGCGTCGTAATCGATCCGCTGCCCCAGAAACTGCCCGGATCGACGCCGATCTGGCCAATGATGTCTATCGAGCTGCCGGAAGCGTCGGTGAGCTGTACCGCATCGTCGCCGTTGTACCAGCTCATGCTATCGGTCTGGTCGGCGGCAATGAGTATGGCAGAGTCTGCCGAAGCGTTTGCGAGCACAAAGACATCGTCATCGGCAACTGTTCCGCTGAGCACGATGGTGTTGCCCGGTGTGGTGCTGCCGTTGAAATATATCCGTACCTCGTAGCCGCTCAAGTCAACCGGGGCGCCTGTGTCATTGTAAATCTCCAGCGCCTTGTTGTTGCTGCTGCCCTCGATGTACTCGGTAATTCTCAGGTCGGCCTGTGCCGATCCCATTGTCATCCCGCCACAAATTGCGGGCACGATCAGGCGACGTAACATGTCACGCTCTCCCAAATAAAAGTTTTTTTAGTATCAGGCGCGGCGCCGGGCGAAGCCGAGCCCCAGAAGGCCGGCACCCAGCAGCAGGAGCATGCCCGGCTCGGAGTTGACGACCAGGTTCTGGAACACCATCCCCTCGCTGCCGCCATTGGTTTCCACGGTCAGCGTGAGCAGCAGCTCCGACCCGGTGCCGGCGATGTTCGCCGTAAAAGTTTGCAGGATATTGCTCAGCAGTACGCCATTGAGCAACATCGGGTCATTCAGGGGGACTACCGCGCCACCCGCCATGGTGTAGACCTGGCTGCCGTCGTTATCGACCGTGCTGCTGAACAGCGACATCGTTGCGCCGCCGTCAATCGAGTAGGTCCACTCGAAGAAATCCGAGGTCTCGAAATCGCCCATTGCGCCAATGTCGATGGAAACGGACAGGTCCGTGATGCCGCTGACATCAAACAGCCAGTTGGCGCTGACCAGTCCCGGGCTGTCGCCATTTACGGTGTCCGTGGCGCCGAAGAACACATCGGTGTTGGTTTCATCAATAATGCCGAGCGTATCCGGCGGAAAAACGGATATGGAATCGTCCAGGACGGCAAATGGGATAGTCGGCGAAACACCGCGCTGGTATTTCTGGAAGCCGTCGCCAGCGCTGGAAAAAGCATTCTCCCATGCGTTGGTATGGCTGATCAGGTTCTGACTGTCGCTGTTGACCATGTCGAATGCGACGACGCCGGCCTGGGCGGCTGAAAATGTGAGCAGGGACAGCAGCAGCGTGGCTGTGGTGAGGCGTTTCATCTTGTTCTCCCCCGAAAAAGACGTTGTTATTCAGTGAATTTTGTGTTGACTACTTTAGGCCGGCAACGCGGGGTTTTCCAGTCGCCGCCGGTTCCGCCGGCGTAAGCTGCGGAATTTCAACGTGCGGTTGAATATGTCACATCGCGGCCGGCCCGGGGACTGCGCGCCCGGCGGGCTGAAGACCACCCGCCTCGAGATAACACTGCATTGCAGCAGAGTTTTGCACACCAAATCCGTCCGCTTCCCGGGTAACAAAAATGGCTGCTATGTCGTTGCTGTCGGCCAGTTCCATACCAGCCTGCGGCCCCAGCACCAGCAGCGCAGTTGCCAGTGCGTCGGCGCGCATGGCGGTGCCGGCCAGCACCGTCACCGAGGCAAGCTTATGCGTGACTGGCGCGCCACTGCGCGGATCGATCGTATGGGAAAAACGCTGCCCGTCTGACTCGAAGTAATTGCGGTAGTCGCCGGAAGTGGCCAGAGCGCGATCACGCAGCTCGATGACCTGCTGCACATCGCGAGCACCCGCATCCGGTCGCTCGACGGCGATGCGCCATGGCACGCCGTCGGCGTTCAGGCCGCGGCCAACCAGCTCACCGCCTATTTCAACGAGGTAGTTGTTGCTGCCGACGTGTTCCAGCGTTGCTGCAAGCTGGTCGACGGCATAGCCCTTGGCGATTGCCGACAGGTCAATGGACAGCTCTGCTTCAGTCTTGCGCAGCTGTGGTGGATCAAAGCCAACCTCGATGTTGCGGTAGCCGATCTTCTGTAACGTAGCTGCAACAGCGGCAGCGTCCGGGGGTGTACCGCGGCGATCAGCCGCACCAAATCCCCACAGCTCGACCAGCGGGTTGACGGTGACGTCGAATGCGCCGCCACTCAGTTCGCTGATGCGCAGCGCTTCGGCAACAACCAGCGCAAGCGAGCGCGGCACGTCGACCCATTCGGTGGTGGTGTTGTTATTGAAGTGAACCAGGCTCGAATCATCGCGCCAGGTCGACATTGCCTCGTCAACCTGTGCCAGCGCGCTGTCGATTTCGCGTCGCAAAGCCTCGGGCGTGATGCCGGGCGGCGAATCTTGCGTCTGCACCGACCAGGTGGTGCCCAGCGCCTGGCCTTCAAGCTGCAGAAGTGAGGGTCTGGTGCTGCAGCCCGACAGCGCGAGTAGCGCAGCAAGGATCACCGGCCAGTGCAGCATCGAAGTCTTCAATCGCCGGCGGCAGGCACAACCCTGATCAGCCGGCCCGGCGAACCATCGGTGAGTATATGAATAGTGTCAGCCGGGCTGATGCGGATGTCGCGTATGCGCGCACGGATTTCCGGGAACACGGCTTCCTCGCCAACAAACTTGCCGTCTTTCATATCGAGACGCCGGACTTCACGGTGTACCAGCGCGCCGACAAAAAGGTCGCCGCGCCAATCAGGAAAATCTGCGCCTTCATAAACCGCCAGCCCGGACGGCGCGATGGACGGCGTCCAGTGATGCAGCGGCTGGGCCATGCCTTTCCATTCAGTAAATGGCGATACCAGGGCGCCGCTGTAATCGACGCCATGAGTTATTGCCGGCCAGCCGTAGTTGACGCCGGCTTCGAGCAGGTTGAGTTCGTCGCCGCCGCGCGGGCCGTGTTCGTGCAGATAGACTCTTCCGGCTTGCGTGATTGCCAGACCCTGCGGGTTGCGGTGACCGTAGCTGTAGACATGCGGCGCCTTGGCAAGCGGGTTATTTGCTGCCGGCGTGCCGTCGTCGTTCATGCGGATAACCTTGCCCAGGCCACTCTTTATGTCCTGGGCGGCCTCGCGGTAGTCAAAGCCGTCGCCGGTTGTCAGCAGCAGCGTCCCGTCGGGCAGGAACAAGAGGCGGCCACCGTAGTGAACCGGTGTGTCTTTGCGCGGGCTGACGCTGTAGATAACTTTGACATCGGCCAGCTGCTCGCCGTCCAGCCTGGCGCGTGCCACCGTGGTGGCGTTTTTGCGTGCCGGGCCTTCCGCATACGAAAGATAGAGGGTCTGGTTTGCCGCGAAATCAGGATGCAGCGCGACATCGAAAAGCCCGCCCTGCGAGGCTCGGTAGACTTCCGGGACACCGCTGATAGAAGCCCGGCTTTTACCGGTGGCATCGAGACGCACGAGTCGGCCGCTCATTTCGGTGACGAGATAGTCGCCATTTGGCAGGAATGCGACGCACCACGGTTCGTCGAGATCGTCGGCGACCGTTTCCAGCTCATATTGCTGTGCGAGGGCATGCCCAAAGAACAGCGAGGCAACAAAAACAAACAGTGGTCGCGTCAAGCGGTGTCTCCTGCTAGCCTAGTATTTCCGGGGTGGGGCAGGCAGTAATATACGTGGCGCGTAGGGTAACAGTTTTCCTGCTG
This sequence comes from Gammaproteobacteria bacterium, assembly GCA_013003425.1. Classification (NCBI taxonomy): domain Bacteria; kingdom Pseudomonadati; phylum Pseudomonadota; class Gammaproteobacteria; species Gammaproteobacteria bacterium. The sequence continues at coordinate 21,301 of JABDJB010000056.1, forward strand.
GCGTTGTTTGTAACCTATGTGCTGGCGGCGTCCGCCGCTACGCAATCCGTACTGATGCGACTGCGGGAAATGGGTATACGCATCACGCTCGACCATCGCCTCTCTGCTACCGGTCATGACCTGATCGGCATGGCAACCAGTTTTCTGCCGCTGCTGGCACTGGGTCTGCTGCTGGCATTTGTTGTGACAGGCTGGATCAACCGCTGGTTTGAAGGCTGGCGTGTTGCCCTGTACGTGTTGGCCGGCGCCGTTGCCGTTATTGCCGTACATGCCGGTTTGAAACTTGCGCTGGATATAACCCCGGTTGCTGCGGCGCGCACGACGGGTGGCCTGATGATCCAGGCTGCAGCCGGCGCTGCAGGTGGTTTGATATATGGCCTGTCGACAAACGCGCCGGGGGCAGTGCTTCATGATTGAGCACAAGAACGCAGCGCGGGCTTCATTCCGGCCTTTTGATATACCGACGATTGCGTTAACCAGCGGCGGGCTCGGGTTTTTGCGTCCGGCGCCAGGCACCTGGGGCAGCCTGCCACCCGTAATCGTTGCGTCGATTCTGGTCTGGCTGCAGCTTGATCGCTTGAATATCGCCCTGGTGTTAGTGGCATTCGCGATTGCCTCTACAGCCGCCTGTGTAGTCTGGGGTGACTATGCCGAAAAGCGATTTGGCCGCAAGGATGCCGCCGAGGTCGTAGCAGACGAAACAGCCGGCGTGTCTTTACCCGCGTTGGCGGCGATTATCCTGTTTGACACTGAGCCATTGGCCCACGCCGCATTAGTCGCGGCCTTCATTCTTTTCCGGCTCTTCGATATATCAAAACCCTGGCCCATGAAACTTTTGGAAGAGCTGCCGGCGGGGTGGGGAGTCGTGGTAGACGACCTGGCGGCCGGGGTCTATTCGGCACTTATTATTATGGCAACAGCCTGGCTGCTGATTTAACCGTTGAGTTTGCAGATTTACACATTTGGCTGGAAACCGTGACCGGGTTCACAGCGGCGATTGCGCTGCTTCGGTGTAATTACGCCCGTTCCCGATCCGGAGAGCACTGCGCACCGAACCCCAGACCGAAACGGTGTGCAGTTGCCAGGACCCTTTCGATAGCAAGTTGACGCGGCCGCCTTACCCGGGCGGCCGTTTTTTTTGTGCCGGTCTGCGGGCGCTGTGGTCGCAGATTGCTGAGCCATTTGCGGCTTCGCTCCTGCAGCCAGGGCGGACCTGTTTCGACAATTATTCGCGGCTGCACCCGATGCTGCAGGTGCGTTGTGCAACCATTTGCCGCTCTGGCGCATCTATTTGCAGAGAACTTTGCGGTCGGGATGCAGTCGAGAGAATAATGCGTCCTGAAAGCAGGGCTGGACAGAGTCTGGTTTTGGCAGCAGCAACCATGGGGAGTTGCCCGGGTGAGCCTGACACTTAATTCGATTCGCAACCCTGCCGGTATCGGCGTGGTCGTCGCGATCATCCTGTTTTTCGGCCTGTTCAGCCTGAGCAAACTGCCGATCCAGCTGTTTCCGAACATCGACGAGCCGCAAATCTCGATCAATACAGGCTGGCGTGCAGCTTCTCCGCGCGAAGTCGAATCGGAGATTGTCGAGCCGCTCGAGGAAGTGCTGCAGGGGCTGCCGGGGTTGAAAGAGCTCAACGCCGGCGCCAACAAGGGTGATGCCTGGATAAACCTGACCTTCGGTCTCGGCACCGATATGCAGAAGACGCTGATTGACGTTATCAGTCGTCTGAACCGGCTGCAGCCACTGCCACGTGACGCCAATCCACCGCAGGTAAATCTCGGCGGAGGTCGTGGCGGCGGTGGTGCAAACGAAACCCTTACCTGGTTTTTTGTGCAGCTGCTGCCGGGCACCGCCGGGCCGGTTGAGGAATACCAGCGCACTATCGAGGAAATACTCAAGCCACGACTGGAGACCATACCGGGTGTTGCCGGCGTAATCGTTCACGCCGGACAGCAGCAACAGCTGCAAATTGTCTTTGACCCGTACCGCGCCGCCGAGCTTGCCATCCCGATACCCCAGGTCGCAGCCGTTGCCGGCCGCGCGAATGACGTATCCGGCGGTTTCGTCGATGTCGGACGACGCCAGTACACCCTGCGTTTTGCCGGGCGCTATTCGCCAGAGCAACTGTCGGAGCTAATCCTCGACTGGCGTGATGGCCGGCCGGTGCGGCTTGGCGATATTGCCGATATCGCCCTCAGTCGCGGTGACCGCACCGGATTTACGGTGCAAAACGGCAACCCGGCAATGGGTGTGGAAATATTTCGGGAGTCTGGCGCCAACGCATTGCAGACGCTCAATGAGGTCAAAAAAGTTGTGGCGCAGGTTCGCGAAGAACAGCTACAGCCAATGGGCCTGTCGATTCACCAGTCTTTCGATGCATCGGTGTTTATTTACCGGGCAATCTCGCTGGTTACCAGTAATCTCGGTATTGGCATCCTGCTGGCTATCGGCGTGCTGTGGTGGTTCCTGCGTCAGGGTCGTGCCACGCTGCTCGTCGCTACGGCGATACCTATCTCCCTGCTTTCGACCTTTGTGGTGCTGTACCTGACCGGGCGAACGCTGAACGTCATATCGCTGGCCGGCCTGGCATTCGCGGTCGGTATGGTGCTCGATGCGGCAATTGTCGTGCTGGAGAACATAGTCAGGTTGCGCGAAGCAGGGCGCAGTGCCGACGATGCCGCCGCTGAGGGAACATCCCAGGTGTGGGGGGCGCTGCTGGCATCGACGGCAACGACGGTTGCGATATTCCTGCCGGTGATTTTTCTCAAAGACGTAGAGGGTCAGCTTTTTGCTGATCTGGCGCTGACTATTGCGATTGCAGTATCCATTTCGCTGCTGGTTGCCGTCACCGTGCTGCCAACGGCGGCGGCGAAGTGGCTGCGTAACGAACCTATACCCGACCGGCATGCAGCCATGTGGTCACGCATGTCCGATGCGATTACGCGCCTGACGGATGTGCCGGCGCGCCGCTACCTGACTATCGCGGTGCTGATGGGTGTACCGATACTGACAACCGTCATGCTAATGCCGAAGCTGGATTACCTGCCGCCGGTCAAGCGCGATGCGATTGACGGGTTCTTTCGCTTTCCGCCTGGTGCCAATGCCGAAGTTATCGAAAATGAGATCTTTCGCAAGATGGTCGACCGGCTGGAGCCTTACATGTCAGGTCGTGAAGAGCCGGCGCTGAAGAATTACTACATTATCTTCTGGGGTAATGGCGGCACTATCGGGGCGCGGGTCAAGGACCAGTCGCGCGTCAAGGAGCTGGAAAAAATTATCCGCGAGGAGGTAACCGCCGGCCTGCCGGATACTTCAGCATTCGTGATGCAGGGGAACCTGTTTGGCGGTTTTGGCGGTGGCCGAAATATTTCGCTGCAAATGCAGTCTTCCGACACGGCTGCGCTGATGAGTGCTGCGCGTGAAGGTATGGACATACTTGCCGAGGTGATGCCCGAGGCGCAGGTGCAGCCCTGGCCCGGCACCGAGATGGCCGAGCCGGAATTGCGGCTGATCCCGAACGACGACAGGATCAATGAGGCCGGATGGACCCGCGAGACGATGTCGAATGTGGTGCGGGCGCTCGGCGACGGTATCTGGATCGGCGAACATTTCGACGGCGAAAAACGCATGGACATTATTCTGCGCGCCGAGAAATGGAGTAATCCGGAGGAACTGGAGGCGGTGCCGTTGATGACAGCCAACGGGGTGATCCCGCTGGGGCAGATGGTCCGGATCGAGCGTACCGTGGGACCAAACCAGATCTTTCGCATAGACCGGCGCCGCACCGTGGCGCTTAACGTGACGCCGCCGGAAGGTATGTCGCTGGAGGAGGGCATTGCAATCCTGCGTGCCGACGTCGAGCCGAAGCTGCGCGAGATGCTGCCGGCTGATGGCGGTATCCGCTATGGCGGCAGTGCGGATGCGCTGAAGAACGCTGTATCAAACATGGTCGAGAATTTTGGCCTGGCCATCATCGTGCTGTTCCTGCTGATGAGCGCACTGTTTCGTTCGATACGTGACAGCATCATGGTGCTCATGGCCCTGCCGCTGGCCACGGTTGGTGGCGTCATTGCCATTCGCCTGCTGAACCTGATCAGTTTCCAGCCGATGGATCTGCTGACGATGATTGGTTTCATAATCCTGATGGGGCTGGTGGTTAATAACGCGATTCTGCTTGTGCACCAGACGCGTTCGGCCGAGCGCGAGGGCCTTCATCGCCGCGAAGCGATCAACCAGGCACTGCGCGTGCGCATGCGGCCGATTTTCATGAGTACGCTGACCAGTATTTTTGGCATGTTGCCGTTGGTGCTGGTAGCTGGTGCCGGTAGCGTAATCTATCGCGGGCTTGCTGCGGTCATTGTGGGCGGTATGCTGGTCAGTACGGTTTTTACTCTGCTGTTGTTACCGACGCTGCTGCGGGTCGGTGAGCGTAAACCCGACCCGGTGTTGGCCAGTGGTCTGGCGACAGCAGCGACACCACAGACGAGAGTTATCGAATGAGAGTGGCAGTTTTCGCAATTGTGCTGGCGACCGTTTTGGTCGATCTGGCCGGTGCCCAGGGCCGGCCGGCACCATCGGTCAGCATCGACACCGCGACAGAAGAGGCCATGGCGTCGGTCTTTCTGGCGCCCGGCACCGTCGTCAGCCGCAATGATGCGCGCATTTCGGCGGAAATCGCCGGCCGTCTTACCGACGTAGCGGAGGTAGGTACGCAGGTTGCGCGCGGTGATGTCATCGCGGCAATAGAGGATCGGCCGCTACAGCTGCAGCTGCGCGAAAACAACGCAAACATTCGCCGATTGCGGGCCAATGCGGAATACCTGCAGGCCCAGCTGGAAAGATTCGAGCGGCTGGCGCAAAAGAGTGACGTAACACGAAACCAGATCGATGAGTTGCGCTCGCAAATCGAGATGGCCAACCAGGACATCATCCGCGCCCAGGTGCAGCGTGACCAGACGCTGTACCAGATTGGCCAGACAAAAATCACTGCGCCGTTCAACGGGCGGGTAATCGAGCGCAGCGCCAGCGTCGGTGAGTACACAACACCTGGTGGCGTCGTTGTTCGTCTGGTTGATACAGAGAATATCGAGATCAGGGTGCAGGCGCCGGTCGCGGTGGCACGCTACCTCGCAGATGGTATGGGTGTGGCGATACGCGACGATCGGGGCAAAACGCAAACCGAGATCCGGTCCGTTGTCGGTGTCGGCGACGAACGCTCCCGAATGGTCGAGGTGCGGGTCGCGCTCGATGGGGCTGGCTGGATTATCGGCTCGGCGGTACGGGTGGAGCTTCCGCAGAGTGAGCCGACCGTCGTTGTAGCGGTGCCGCGCGACGCGCTGATCCTGCGCGAGAACGCCACCTACCTGTACAAGGTCAATGAAGACAACACGGTGCAACAGGTGCCGGTGCAGACCGGCATGGGCAATGGTTCACGCATCGAAGTCAGGGGCGATGTCGTGAATGGCGACCGGGTTGTAATTCGTGGCGGTGAAAGGCTGCGTCCCGGGCAGGCCGTCGTGATTATCCAGGACTCCTGACCTGTGGGGGCGGCATCCCGTGGGAGCGGCTTCCAGCCGCGACTACTTGCGAGGATGTCTCGTGGGAGCGGCTTCCAGCCGCGACTCTTTTCCGGCTTAATCTCGCTCAGCAGCCATGCCTAGCTCAAATCGGGCCAGCTTGTGGAAGCGGCTTCAGCCGCGACTGCCTGCGACGGGGCTTAGCGGCGGGCCTGCTAGACGCTATTCCTTGTCAGCTCCGAGCGGAGGACCGCAGTCGCTGACAAGAAACACCGTCTTCTCCCCCGCCGCAATCAGAGCGGCGAGTCGGGGTCGAAATCCGGCTTGCGCTTGTCGCGTGCGGCGGCGAGGCCTTCACGAATATCGGGCTGGCGAAAGCCCATGAATTCCAGCGCGAGCGATGCATCGAACGCCGGGCCGGCGCTGCGCAGCCAGTTGTTCAGCGCGTACTTGGTCCAGCGCACGGCGCCAGGGCTGGCCTGTGCCAGCTGCCGGGCCACTTCCAGGGCGCGGTCGGACAGCTGTTCATCGTCAACGCACAGCGAAACCAGGCCAATGCGTTCGGCCTCGGCGCCGTCCAGTGGCTGGTTTGTCAGCAGGTAGTATTTTGCCTTTGCCATGCCGCACAACAGCGGCCAGACCAGCACCGCATGATCTCCGGCAGCGACGCCAAGCCGGGTGTGGCCATCGAGAATTTTCGCGCTGCGTGCAGCAACAGAAACGTCGGCCAGCAGCGCCACCGCCAGCCCGGCGCCTACAGCTGGACCATGAATCGCAGACACGACCGGCTTGGAACAGTTGACCAGGTTGTAGACCAGGTCGCGCGCTTCTTTCCAGACTCGCGCGAGTGTCTTGTCGTCATCGATCATTGACTGGATGAGTTCAAAATCGCCGCCGGAAGAAAAAGCCTTGCCGTCGCCACGTACCAGCACCGCATTGACGTTGCTGTCGGCGTCGATCATGCGCCAGACGCCGGCCAGCTCACCATGCATGCCGGCATCGGCAGCATTCAGCCGCCCTTCGCTGGACAAGATTATTTCCAGGATGCGGTCACCGCGATCGGAAAATCGTAATGACGGAAAGGAAGCTTTGTACTGGTCAACATTCATGCTCAGGCCCTTTCGATAATCGTGGCGATGCCCTGGCCGACGCCGATACACATGGTGCAAAGAGCAAAACGGCCGCCTGACTGGTTCAGCTGATAGCAGGCAGTCGCCAGCAACCGTGCTCCCGACATCCCCAGCGGATGCCCGAGGGCTATGGCGCCGCCGTTCGGATTGACGTGTGCGGCATCGTCGTCGATGCCGAGCTGGCGCAATACGGCCAGCGCCTGCGAGGCAAAGGCTTCGTTCAGTTCAACAACATCCATTTGTTCCAGGTCGAGACCGGCCCGTTTCAGCGCCTTGCGGCTGGCCGGCGCCGGTCCGATACCCATGATGCGAGGCTCTACTCCCACAACCGCCGTGGTCACTATTCGTGCCAGCGGTTCCAGCTTGTGTTGTTTGGCTGCTGTTGCGGACGCGATAATCATGGCGCAGGCACCATCATTGACGCCGGATGCATTGCCGGCGGTGATCGTGCCGTCTTTGCGAAACGGGGTCGCCAGCCGTGCCAGCTTTTCCAGTGTGGTGTCCGGGCGCGGGTGTTCATCCGAGCTGACAATGACCGGGTCGCCTTTCCGCTGGGCAATTTCAACCGGCACAATTTCCCGTTCGAAAAACCCGTTGCGCACGGCCGCAGCGGTTTTTTTCTGGCTGCGCAGGGCGAAGGCATCCTGGTCGGTGCGGCTGATACTGAATTCGGCCGCAACGTTCTCACCGGTTTCCGGCATCGAGTCGACACCGTACTGCTGTTTTAGCAGCGGGTTTACAAAGCGCCAGCCCATCGTCGTGTCATACATTTCGGCCTTGCGGCTGTATGGACTTGCGGCCTTGGCAAGGACAAACGGCGCGCGCGACATCGATTCAACGCCACCGGCGATAACCAGGTCCGCTTCTCCGGTCCGGATCATGCGCGCCGCCATTGCGGCGGCATCCATGCCGGAACCACAAAGCCGGTTCAGCGTTGCGCCCGGAGCGCTGACTGGCAGTCCACCGAGCAGGGCAGCCATCCGCGCGACGTTGCGATTGTCCTCGCCGGCCTGGTTGGCACAACCCAGCAACACATCGTCAATCGCCGTGGTGTCCAGACCGGGGTTGCGCTGCTGCAGCGCGCGGATCGGGATAGCGGCAAGATCATCGGCACGAACAGCTGCAAGCGCGCCGCCATAGCGTCCGATCGGCGTGCGTACTGCATCGCAGATAAAAGCATCATTCATTTTTTATTCCTGCAGGTCCGAGAAACACCGGCCTTCGGCGGCAAGTTTCTCCAGCAACGGTGGCACGGGCCAGTAAGACTCGCCGTGCGTGCCAGCAAACGATTTGATAGTGCTGATCACGGCAGCGAGTCCCACGGTGTCGGCATAGAACATCGGTCCGCCGCGGTAACGTGGAAAACCGTAGCCATTTGCCCAGATCGCATCGATATCGCCGGGGCGGGCCGCGATCTTCTCTTCCAGCAGCGTTGCCCCTTCGATCACCAGCGCATATATGCAGCGCCCGACGATCTCATCATCACTGATCTGGCGGCGCGCGACACCAAGTCGCACGGCCTCTGCTTCGATAAGCTCACCGACAACCGGATCGGGAATTGGCGTGCGTGAGCCTTGTTCATAACGATAGGTGCCGGCGCCCGTTTTTTGCCCGTAACGGCCCATTTCGGCCAACAGGTCGGCAACACGGTAATAACGTGGGTCGTCCGGCAGGTCGGTGCGTTCCTGCCGCACCTTGTAGCCGACATCAAGACCGGCCAGGTCACCGACTGCGTTGGGCCCCATCGCCATGCCAAAATCCGTCAGCGCCTTGTCTATTTGTTGCGGCGTCGCGCCCTCCAGCAGCAGCAACTGGCTCTCGCGGCCGTAGCCGTAAAGCATGCGGTTGCCGACAAAACCAAAGCAGTTGCCGACAACCACACCGAGTTTGCTGATCTGCCGTGCGAAACGCAGCGCTGAAACGATAATCTCATCACTGGTCTGGCGACCGCGGACAATCTCCAGCAGGCGCATGATGTTGGCCGGGCTGAAAAAGTGCAGACCGATTACGTCTGCGGGCCGTCCGGTGGCCGCAGCAATTCGGTCGATATCCAGCGTCGAGGTGTTGCTGGCCAGGATCGCCCCGGGTTTGCAGGCGCTGTCCAGGGCGGCAAATACCTGCTCCTTGATCGCCATGCTCTCGAACACCGCCTCGATGACCAGGTCGCAGTCAGCCAGCGAGGCATATTCCGTGGCGGTATGCAGCAGTTCAAACCGCTGCGTGCGCGTGCTCGAGTCGATACGGCCCTTGCTGACCATGCCGTCGAGCAGTTTTTCGATAGTCCCGACGCCACGCTGCAGTCCGGCGGCGTCGTTGTCGAGCAGGATAACCGGCAGACCTGCGTTCATGCAGGCCAGCGCGATGCCGGCGCCCATGGTGCCGGCGCCGATTACACCAACGGTCTCGATGTTTCGCGGGGCCGTCTTTTTATCGATGCCGGGGACTTTTGCCACGGCGCGCTCGGCAAAAAACAGGTAGCGCATTGCGGCCGACTGTGGTGACTCCATGCACTCGATAAACAGGTCGCGTTCCCGCGCCATGCCGTCGTCGAAAGACAGTTGTGTTGCTGCCTCGACGCACTGGACGATTCGCTCCGGCGCCTCGAAGCCGCGAGTGCGCCGGGCAATTTTCTTGCGATAGCCGGCAAAAAAGCCCGGCTCAACATCTGGCGCAGGCAGCTTGCTTGTGCGGCGTGGCGCTAATGTGGCTGCGAGCAGTTCCCGGGCATAGCTAACGGCGGCCTGCTGCAAAGATGCATTGTCTGCAATGCGATCGACGATGTTCAGTGCCAGTGCGGTCGCCGCAGGCACCGGCTTGCCCTGGATCATGATATCCAGCGACTTTTCTGCCCCGGCCAGCCGTGGCAGGCGCTGTGTCCCACCGGCGCCGGGCAGTAATCCGAGGTTTGATTCCGGCAGTCCAACGCTCGCATTGGCAGCGATGATTCTGTAGTTGCAGCACAATGCGGTCTCCAGGCCGCCGCCGAGCGCGGTGCCGTGTATCGCTGCAACTGTGAGCTTCGGGAATGCATCCAGCTGCGCCAGCATGTCGCGCAGCGACGGGTCAAGCATTGGCTTGCCAAACTCGCGTATGTCGGCACCGGCAAAGAATGTACGCCCTGCGCACAGGAGTACTGCGGCTGACAGCGAGTCGTCAATTGCAACCTCGGCCAGCGCGTTGACAACGCCGGTACGTACCGCATGTGACAGTGCATTAACCGGCGGGTTGTCGACACTGATAACGGCAATCTTGCCGTGACGTTGCAGGCTCACTGTCATGGTTCAGGCCTGGTCGTAATCGAGTTCGATTTCGTCGGATTCCGGCCGCGACTGGCAGGTCAGCACGTAGCCTTCTTCCAGTTCCCAGTCCTCCAGCGCGGAATTGACTTCCATATTGACTTTGCCTTTGACCAGCTTCGTGCGGCAGGTCGAGCACACACCGCCCATGCACGAATAGGGCAGGTCGATGTCCAGATCCAGCGCCGCATCCAGCAGAGTCTGCTCCGCATCCTCCATGGCGAAAGTCTGGCGGTTGCCATCCATCACCACGGTAACACGGACGCCGTCCGGTGGCGGTGCCCTATCGGGTTGTGCCGGCACGCTGTCTGGCTGGTTCGGCCGGAATCGCTCGGAATGAATGCGTTCAGCATCGTAGCCGAGTTCGATCAATGAATCTGTCACGTCGTCAATCATTGGATTGGGTCCACAAACGAAAATATCGTCAGGTCGGGTCTCCGCGAGAAATGCCTGGTGTAGCAGCTTGACTCTGACACCGTCGACGCGACCTGAATAAAGTGGTATTTCGTTTTCTTCCTGGCTCATGATGAAGTGCAGCGCCAGCCGCTCCGGATAATTGTTCTTAAGCGCGCAGAGTTCTTCAATAAACATGGTCGAAGAACGCTTGCGATTGCCATAAAAGATAAAAAAACGGCTGTCCGGTTCGGTTTCCAGTGCTGTTTTGGCAATCGACAGGATTGGCGTGATGCCGCTGCCGGCCACGAAAGCCGCATAGGTTTTCTGCTGCTGCGGATCGACCGGAGTCTGGAAATGGCCGGTCGGCGGCATGACTTCGAGGGTATCGCCAACCTCGAGTTGCTCCGCGAGGTAGCCGGAAACCTTTCCCTGTATGCGTATGCCCAGCCGCAGCGTGGCGTCGCTGACGCTGGAGCAAATCGAATAGGTGCGGCGCAGTTCATTGCCATCGATGGTGGCGCGCACCGGCAGATGCTGGCCCTGGCTGTAGCGATACTCGTCCGCGAATTCAGCAGCTACTTCGAGAGTAAGCAGCACCGAGTCGTCAGTCTCATTGTGCTTTTCGACGATCGTCGCCGGATGAAATTGCAGCATGGTTAACTCAGATGCACTTGAAGTATTCGAAAGGTTCGAGGCAATCGCCGCACTTGTATGACGCCTTGCACGGCGTTGAGCCAAATTCACTGACCTTGCTGGTCGTCGTGCTCTCGCAGCGCGGGCAGGCAATGGCCAGGTCCTCGCCAGTCAGTGCAGCCTTGCTGCTGCCGGCCGGCGGTGCGATACCGTACTGCGCAAGTTTCTCCCGGCCCGCGGCGCTGATCCAGTCGGTAGTCCACGGCGGCGACAAAACCGGCTCGATCTGTGGCTCGATGCCGTGTTGCCGCAGGTGAGCCACGATACTGGCGGCAATGACTTCGGTGGCGGGGCAGCCTGTATAGGTTGGTGCAACGCCTACTGTTACCTGCGGTTCATCAGCCCGTACCCAGCGCACAATACCCAGATCGACAACGCTCAACACCGGGATTTCCGGGTCGGGTACGTCGGCCAGCAACTGCCAGATGCGCTGTTCGCCCGCATTCGCTGCTGCGCTCATTACCAGCTGAGGCCGGGATAGGCACGCTGCAGGAACTGCATGTCGGCAAGCAGGTAGCCGAGGTGCTCGCCATGCCGGCCGGCGCGCCCGCCGCTGGCCATCCAGCCGTCTTCCGGCAGGTTGATGGTAGCTTCGGTCAGCGTTGCGGCAACCTGTTCGCGCCACGGTTCGGCCAGTGCAGACGGATCCGGTCCGATATCACGAGAAATAGCCCATTCGTCAACCGCATCGGTCTCGAACAGTTCTCCGGTGTAGCGCCACAATTCGTCTATGGCGTGCTGCATGCGACCGTGGCTTTCGTCGGTGCCGTCACCCAGGCGTATCACCCAGCGCTGCGCGTGACGCAGGTGGTACCGGATTTCCTTTTCCATCCGTGCGGCCATTTCTGCCAGCCGCTGGTCAGCTGACTGCGTCAGCTGCTCAAGGTAAAGAAGATAGTAGCTTTCAAACAGGAAGTGACGGCCGATCGTCTGTGCAAAATCACCGTTGGGCTGCTCGACCAGCAATACATTGCGAAAGTCGATGCAGTCACGAAGAAAGGCAATGTCGTCCTCGCTGCGACCCCTGCCTTCCACTTCGCCGGCATAGCTGTAGAACATCCGCGCCTGACCGATGTAGTCAAGCGCAAAATTGGCCATTGCCATTTCTTCTTCCAGCTCCGGACCGTGCCCGACCCAATCGCCAAGCTGCTGTCCCAGCACCAGCGCGTTATCACCGAGGCGCAGCAGGTGTGCCAGCAGCATTTCCTTGTCCTGGTTTGTGCTCACAGGTTTTCCACGCCATCAGGAACTTCGTAAAACGTCGGGTGCCGGTAGATCTTGTCTTCGGCCGGTTCGAACAGCGCGGCGGCTTCAGCCGGGTCGGAAGCAACAATATCGCGCGATTCCACCGCCCAGATGCTGACGCCTTCACCGCGGCGCGTATAGAGATCGCGTGCATGATCCAGCGCCATCTGCGGGTCGGCTGCGTGCAGGCTGCCGACATGACGATGACTCAGGCCCGCGCGTGAGCGAATAAAAATTTCGTAAAGTGGCCAGTCTTGCTTGCTCATCCGGATACCTCAGGCGGCGCGACGCCGGTCACGCTGTTTCTGTGCATAGGCGCGGGCCGCCTCGCGTACCCAGGCGCCGTTGTTGTGGGCCGCATTGCGTGCGCCAAGCCGTTCGCGGTTGCACGGGCCATTGCCTTTCAATACGTCGTAGAACTCCTGCCAGTCAATTACGCCGAAATCGTAATGGCCACGTTGCTCGTTCCATTTCAGGTCCGGGTCTGGCATCTGCAGGCCAAGGTGTTCCGCCTGCGGCACGGTTACGTCCACAAACTTCTGCCGCAGTTCGTCGTTTGTAAAGCGTTTTATCTTCCACGCCATCGACTGCGCACTGTGCTTCGAATCAGTATCACCAGGGCCAAACATCATCAGCGAGGGCCACCACCAGCGATCAAGCGCATTTTGTGCCATGCGTTTCTGCTCGTCGTTGCCACGACACAGGGTGAGCATGATCTCGAAACCCTGGCGCTGGTGAAAACTCTCTTCCTTGCAGACACGCACCATCGCGCGCGCATACGGCCCGTAGGAGCAGCGACACAAAGGGATCTGGTTCATGATGGCCGCGCCATCGACCAGCCAGCCGATGGCGCCGATATCAGCCCAGGTCAGCGTCGGGTAATTGAAGATGCTGGAGTACTTTGCCTTGCCGGTCAGTAACTGATCGACCAGTTCGTCGCGGGAAATTCCCAGCGTCTCGCAGGCGCTGTACAGGTAAAGACCATGCCCGGCTTCGTCCTGTACCTTGGCCAGCAGTATGGCCTTGCGGCGCAGGGTCGGCGCGCGGCTGATCCAGTTGCCTTCCGGCAGCATGCCGACGATTTCCGAGTGGGCATGCTGCGAGATTTGCCGTATGAGCGTCTTGCGGTAGGCGGCCGGCATCCAGTCCTTCGGCTCGATCTTCTCTTCCGCGTCGATGCGGCGCTGGAACTGCTCGAGCTGTTCAGGACTTTCAGCCTGTTGTTCGGCAGCGGGTTTCTGGTCCAGGCCCTGGGTGTACATGGTGGCGCCTCCGGCAGGTCAGCAGAGAAATATGGCACAGAAAATCAGGGTATTCAATCATTTCTGTATCATGTCGGGTCAGGCAGCAATGGCCGTCCCAGCGCCGCGGCACGTCCGCGAAAAACCGCGACCAGCCGCTGCTGCTGATTGTGGACCTCCACATCGTAGGTACCGCTGCGGCGGCCGCGGTGACGTTCGATGGCACGGGCGGTCAGCCGGTCGCCGGCGCGCACCGGTGCGAGGTACTCGATCGATGCACCGGCCGCCACCGACACCTGGTTATACCCGTTGCAGGCGAAGGCAAACGCGGTGTCGGCAAGCGTGAACAGGTAGCCGCCGTGGCAAACGTCGTGGCCGTTGATCATGGTCGGCGTTACCGACATGGTAGCGGTCGCGCTGCCGGCGGCAGGAATATCGATCGCGATACCGAGTTCCTGCGATGCGCGGTCATCGGCAAACATGTGCGCGGCACAGGCGCGTGCCAGTTCCAGATCGTCTGTCATTTCATCGCCCCCTGAATGTGGGCTGGCGTTTTTCCAGAAATGCGGCGACGCCCTCGCGATAATCTGCGCTGCGCCCCAGTTTTTGCTGCAGGTCGCGTTCCAGCTCGAGCTGCTGGTCAAAATCATTGGCCCAGCTGGCACGCAGTGCCTGCTTGATACCGGCCAGCCCCAGGGTTGGCTGGGTGGCAAAATGCGCGCACATCTCGCGCGCTTGTGGTAGCAGTTGCTCGTCGTCGACGGCGCGATATATAAGGCCCCAGTCAGCAGCGTCACTGGCGGACAACGGTTCGCCGAGAAAGGCGAGCGCCGCGGCGCGTGCGCGACCGACCAGTCGCGGCAGTATCCAGGTACCGCCGGAGTCCGGCAGCAGGCCGATCTTGCAGAACGCCTGGATAAACCTGGCTGACCTTGCTGCCAGCACGATGTCGCAGGCCAGCGCGATATTGGCCCCGGCGCCGGCTGCGACACCGTTCACGGCGCACACCACCGGCAGCGGCAGTGATGCCAGCTTGCGTACCAGCGGGTTGTACAAGGTGTCCAGCGTATGACCCAGGTCGACCGGGTCATCACCCTTGTTGACCTGCCGGTCGGACAGGTCCTGGCCGGCGCAAAACCCGCGACCGGCGCCAGTCAGCAACAACGCGCGAATTTCGTCGTCATGTTCGACCCGCGCCAAAGCGTCCTTTACCTCTGCGTGCATCGCGGTATTGAAGCTGTTGAGTGCGTCCGGCCGGTTCAGCGTCAGCTCTGCATAGCCATCGGTTAGGCGCAATTCGATTGTTTCGTAAGTCATCTGCGGGTTCCCCGGGTGTTGTCCAGTCCACCAAATCGTTGCAGGTATTGCGGTTCTGCCGGCGGCAGCGGGCCGTCGGCGGTTTCCATGTTCTCGACCAGGTAAGTTTCAGTTGCCGGTGCCACCAGCCGGTAGAGGTTACGGCACAGCTGGTAGGCGGCCAGCCCCGGCCACTGTGCCGGCAGCAAAGCTTCGGGCAGCTGCGGATCGCGCAGCAGTATCTTGCGATACTCGTGCACCAGCAGCGTGCGAACCTGGAATGCACGCTCCGGATCGAGTTGCCGCCGCCGGCGCGCTGATTGGTACACCGGGCGAAACTGTTCCAGCAATGCGCGATAGCGTTCGCCCAGCTGGTCCAGCTGCCAGGCTGCCTGCAGCAGCGGCGCAAACCCGCGCTCGCGTGCCATGTCGATCGTTGTCTGCATCACAACCGCCTGCTCGCGACTTTTTCCCAGCTGCGAATCGACTGCATCGGCATCCGGTGCCGGGTGGGCCATCAGGTTGGCCGAAAACGGGGCAAAACCGAGCCAGCGCAGCGATTTGCGTGCGTCCTCGCGGCTGGTCGCATCCAGGCCGGACAACAGCACAAAAGTCCACTGGCCGGACCAGTCCGTCAGCGGAGCGCTGTAGATACGCCGACTTGCGTCGGCGAAACGCTGCCTGCCATCGTCGGTGAGACTGTAGTAACTGCGCCGGCCCAGCTGCTCGGTGCTGAGCCAGCCGTCCCGTACCAGTCGGAATACGGAGGTGCGTACCAGTCGCTGGTTGATACCGAAGCCCTCCAGCGCGCGGATCAGCGCGCCCAGCCACACCGTGCCGCCATGGGGCGCGATTGAATCGCCGAAGACTGTGATCAGCAGCGACCCGGCCCGTATCGGGCGTTGTTCGCCGAAGGCGCTGATCAGCCCGGCTGTCGCCTGGGTGAAACTGTTGGCGCCATTGCGTCTGGCGGCGGATGTGGCCATATACCGGGTTGTCCGCGTGCGGTGGGAGTAGCCCAATATGATACATTTATTCGTTTGCAGTCCATAAAACTGTTTCATGTCGGTCGCGGGTTATCATGCCCCGGCTACCAGAGGTATTTACAGATGAAGCTCCAGTCTTATGTGGCCGGTCGCTGGCTCGATGGCAGCGATACAGGCCGGCTGCTCGTGAGCGCGGTCGACGGTCACCCGGTCGCCTCGATCAGCAGTGCCGGACTGGATTTTTCCGAACTGGTCAGCCACGCGCGTACGGTTGGCAGCCCGAACCTGCGGGCACTCACCTTTCACCAGCGGGCGCACATGCTAAAAGCGCTCGCCAAGGGGCTGCTGGAGCACAAGAAGGAGTTCTACGAGCTGTCCACACAGACCGGTGCGACACGTGCCGACTCGTGGATCGACATCGACGGCGGCATCTCCACGCTGTTCGTTTATTCCGGCAAGGGCCGCCGCGAGCTGCCCAATGATTACGTGTTGTGTGATGGTGCCCCGGAGATCGTCTCGCGCAACGGCACTTTTGTCGGTCAGCATATCTATACACCACTGCGCGGCGTGGCCGTGCACATTAATGCCTTCAACTTCCCCTGCTGGGGAATGCTGGAAAAACTGGCGCCGGCCCTGCTGGCCGGCATGCCGGCAATCGTAAAGCCGGCCAGCAGCACCGCTTACCTGACCGAAGCCATGGTGCGGCGGATTATCGAGCTGGATATCCTGCCGCCCGGTGCATTACAGCTGGTTTGCGGCAGCACCGGCGACCTGCTCGGCATGCTCGATTGCCAGGATGTCGTTGCGTTTACCGGTTCGAAAACTACTGCCGACATGTTGCGGCAGCATCCCAACATCATCGCCAATTCGGTGCGCTTTACTGCTGAGACTGATTCGCTGAATTGCGCAGTGCTGGGTACGGACGCAGTTGCCGGTACTCCTGAGTTCGGGCTCTACATCGATGAAATCGTGCGCGAGATCACCAGCAAGGCCGGACAGAAATGTACGGCAATCCGCCGTATCATCGCGCCGCGTGCATCGGCCGCGGCGCTGGTTGAGACGCTGGCGCAGCGGCTGGCCGCCGTACGGGTTGGTAACCCCGCCAGCAAGGAAGTCGACATGGGCGCGCTGGCCAGCACCGGGCAGCGCGACGAGGTTCGTGAGCGTGTCGCTGAACTGGCCGGTGAAAGCGAGATCGTGTTTGGTGACCCTGGCCGCTGCGAGGTACTGGATGCCGACGCGGAGAAGGGCGCCTTCTTTGCGCCGGTGCTGCTGCATTGTGACAACCCGGTCGGCGCAAGTGCGCCTCATGATGTCGAGGCCTTCGGGCCGGTCGCGACCGTGCTGCCCTACGATGACCTCGAGCAGGCAGCCTGGCTGGCGCACCGCGGCGCCGGCAGCCTTGCCGGTTCGATTTACACCTATGACGACGACGTGGCGCGCATGCTGGCGCTGGAGCTTGCGCCGTTTCACGGCCGGCTGGTGCTGATAAACCGTGATTGCGCCGGCGAGTCGACCGGTCATGGCTCACCGCTGCCACACCTGGTTCATGGCGGCCCCGGCCGGGCCGGTGGCAGTGAGGAGTTGGGTGGCGTGCGGGGCGTCAAGCACTACATGCAGCGCAGCGCCCTGCAGGGATCGCCGGCAACGCTGGCGGCCATTACCAATCGCTGGATACGCGGCGGCCGCGAAAAGCAGCCGTCGACGCACCCGTTTCGGCTGAGCTTCGAAGAGCTGGAGATCGGCCACACGCTGCGTACCGCCGAACGCGAAATAACGCTGGCCGATATCGAGCGTTTTGCCGATCTCAGCGGCGATCGCTTTTACGCCCATATGAATGAGGCCGACGCTGCCCGTAATCCGTTCTTTGACGGCCGCGTGGCACATGGTTATTTCCTGGTTTCGGCGGCAGCCGGCCTTTTTGTGGATGCGCCGTTTGGCCCGGTGCTGGCAAACTACGGTCTCGACGATCTGCGCTTTACCCAGCCGGTAAATCCCGGCGACAGCATCAGGGTGCGGCTGACCTGCAAGCAGAAAACCTTGCGCCCCGACCAGGGTTACGGCGAAGTGCGCTGGGATACGGAAGTGATCAACCAGAACGATGAAGTGGTTGCCGCGTACGATGTGCTGACGATGGTCGCAACTGCGGACAAGATGCGCGAACTGCGCGCGAGCTGAACAAAGGAACAAAATGCTGGAGAAACTCGATCGCCTGCCCGATGACCCGATACTGGGAACGATGGCCGCCTTTCGTCGCGACACGGCGGAGCTCAAGGTCGACCTGGCTGCCGGTGTTTACCAGGACCAGCAGGGCAACACGCCGGTGTTGCGGGCGGTCAGGGAAGCCGAGCAGCGTGTGCACGATGAACAGAAAACCAAGACCTACGAAGGTATGGCCGGCAACCCGCAGTTCAACGAGGCGATGCAAAGCCTGGTGTTTGGCCCGGATCATCCGGCCATCGCAGCTGACCGGGTAGCAACGGTACAGACCACCGGAGGTTCCGGCGCGCTGCATATCGTCGCGGAGGTGTTACGACGCGCCAATCCTGAACCGGTCGTGTGGGTAAGCGGCCCGACCTGGCCAAACCATCGGCCGCTGATTCAGGGCGGTGGGCTGAAATTCAGCGTCTACCCGTACTACGACAAGGAAAAGCACGGCATCGATATCGACGGCATGCTGACTACGCTGGCCAATGCATCGGCTGGTGATGTCGTGCTGCTGCACGGGTGCTGCCATAACCCGACCGGGGCCGATCTTGCTCGTGACCAGTGGGACGCGCTGGTGGATGTGCTGGAGCAGAAGCAGCTGTTGCCGTGGATCGATATGGCGTACCAGGGTTTTGCACGCGGCATCGACGTCGACGCCTATGGTGCAAGGCTTTGTGCCGAGCGGTTGCCGGAGGCGATTACGGTGACCTCCTGTTCGAAGAACTTCGGCGTTTACCGCGACCGTGTTGGCAGCGCCAGCATCGTCGCTCGCGACAAGGAAGCTGCGGCTGCCTGTGGCAGCCACCTGGCCAACGTCACCCGTACCGTTTATTCCATGCCGCCGGCACACGGTGCGGCCGTCATCAATACCATTTTGCGTGATGAGCAATTGCGACAGATGTGGCTGGATGAGCTTGCACAGATGCGTGACAGGATCAATTCGCTGCGTGCCACCCTGGCCGACGCGCTGGCACAACGGACCGGTAGCTCACGTTTTTCCTTTATCGCCGAGCAGACCGGGATGTTTTCGCTGATGGGCCTGACTGAGGCGCAGGTCAACAGGCTGCGTGAGGAATTTCACGTTTATATGGTTGGGTCGAGCCGCGCCAATATCGCCGGCGTGCGTAAAGACAACCTTGAATACCTGGCTGACTCCATTACCGCGGTGCTCTGATTAGCAAAATGCAGCTCGACGACTATCGCCTGGAAGATCGCTACCTGCGTGACAGCGGGCGTGTTTTCCTGACCGGCACGCAGGCGCTGGTGCGGTTGCCGTTACTGCAGCGTGCGCTCGATCGCCAGGCCGGGCTCAATACCGCCGGCTTTATCAGCGGCTATCGCGGCTCGCCGCTGGGTTCTTACGACCTGGAGCTGTGGCGGGCGGGGCAACTTCTGGCCGAAAACGAAATCGAGTTCCTGCCGGCAGTCAATGAAGATCTGGCGGCCACCGCGGTGCTCGGTTCACAACAGGTCGAAACCGATCCGTATCGCAAAGTCGATGGCGTATTCAGTATCTGGTATGGCAAAGGCCCGGGTGTCGACCGCTCCGGCGATGCGCTGAAGCACGGCAACGCGTATGGCAGTTCACCACACGGCGGTGTTCTGGTTGTCGCCGGTGACGATCACGGTGCGGTGTCATCGTCCATGCCGCATCAGTCGGATGTCGCATTTCTTACTTTTTTCATGCCACACCTCAACCCGGCCAACGTCGAGGAATACCTGAGTTTCGGTCTGTACGGTTTCGCGTTGTCGCGCTTCTCCGGTTGCTGGGTGGGTTTCAAGGCGATTTCGGAGACGGTCGAATCGGCGATGTCGCTGAGCTTGCCGCAGGACGTGCGTTTCGAGATACCGGATGACTTCACCGCGCCGCCGGGTGGCCTGCATTACCGCTGGCCCGACCTGCCCGGACCGCAGATCGAGGAGCGCCTGGAGGCAAAAAAAGAAGCCGCCATGGCGTTTGCCCGCGCCAACCCGATCGACCGCCGCGTGTTCGATGTGCCCGACGCCCGTTACGGCATCGTCACCACAGGCAAAGGGCATCTGGACCTGATGGAGGCCCTGCGCCTGCTCGATATCGACAGAGCCGAAGCAAAGCGTATCGGGCTGGACGTTTACAAAGTTGGCATGGTTTGGCCGCTGGAGCAAAACGGCGCGCTGGATTTCGTGCGCCAGCAGGAAGAAGTGCTGGTGGTCGAAGAAAAGCGCGGGATTATCGAAAGCTGGTTCAAGGAAGCTTTTTACGACCACCCCGGGCACAAGCCGCAACGCATGGTCGGCAAGCAGGACGAATTAGGCAGGAAACTGATTCCCTGGGTCGGCGAGCTGTCACCACTCCAGCTGGCACCGATCGTGGCGCGACGTATCGACGCGGTACTGCCGGGGCTGAACCTGACGGAGCGTGCAGACGCGCTGGCGCGTGAACCGCTGGAAGTCATCAAGATAGCCGGCGCCAACCGGATGCCTTACTTTTGTTCCGGCTGCCCGCACAACACGTCGACGAAGGTGCCGGAAGGGTCTCAGGCCCTGGCCGGAATCGGCTGCCATTTCATGGCCAGCTGGATGGACCGCGATACCGAATCACTGATCCAGATGGGTGGTGAAGGCGTCAACTGGGTCGCCAAGTCGAAGTTCAACGGCGGCCGCCATATTTTCCAGAACCTTGGTGAAGGCACTCTTTATCATTCGGGCTCACTGGCGATTCGCCAGGCAGTAGCAGCCAACACCAATATAACTTTCAAGATCCTGTACAACGACGCCGTGGCGATGACGGGCGGGCAACCGATCGACGGACCGATAAGCGTACAGGCTATCGCTCACTCGATTCGGGCGGAAGGCGTCGAGCGCATTGCGCTGCTGTCGGATAATCCGGACAAGTTCAGCGCGCGCAGTTTTCCGCGCGGGGTGACGATTGATCACCGCCGCGAACTCGATCGGGTGCAGCGCGAGCTGCGTGAAATCGACGGTGTGACGGTGCTGATCTACGAGCAAGCCTGCGCGACCGAGACGCGGCGCAAGCGCAAGCGTGGCCTGGCGCCGGAAGTTAAGCGTCACGTGGTGATCAATGACCTGGTTTGTGAAGGTTGCGGCGATTGTTCGGTCGAATCGAACTGCCTGTCAGTGGTGCCAAAAGAGACCGCATTCGGGCGCAAACGGCAGATAGACCAGAACTCCTGTAACAAGGACTTTTCCTGTATCAATGGATTCTGCCCCAGTTTTGTCACGGTTGAAGGTGGCAGGCGCCGCCGGCCTGCGCCGGCGGGGCACGATATCGCCGATCGCGTAGCAGCGCTGCCACTACCGCAGCAGCCGGACCTGGCCGAGCCCTACGATCTGCTGGTGACCGGTGTCGGCGGTACCGGCGTCATTACGGTCGGAGCAATGATAGCCATGGCGGCGCACCTCGAAGGCAAGGGTGCAAGCGTGCTCGACTTTATGGGCTTTGCACAGAAGTTCGGCACCGTTCTGTGCTTCCTGCGCATTGCCGACGATCCGGCCAAACTCAACCAGGTGCGCATCGTACGTGGCCGCGCCGACGCGTTGCTTGGCTGCGACCTGGTAGTGAGCTCTTCGCCGCGTGCGTCGGTCGCCTACTCGAAGAAGGTAACGCGCGCGGTCATGAATACGGCGGAGATGGCGACCGCCGACTTTGTACTGGACCGGGATGCCTCGCTGCGGGCTGACGACCGTGTCGATGCGGTGCGCGCGGCAGTGAAGGAGCTGGCGACGGTTCCGGCCAACCGTCTTGCCGGCAAGCTGCTCGGCGACACCATTTACGCCAACGTCCTCACGCTGGGCATGGCATGGCAGAAAGGCCTTATCCCGGTATCGCTGGATGCATTGCATCGCGCAATCGAACTTAACGGCGTAAAAGTCGAAACCAACCTGGCGGCTTTTAACTGGGGACGGCTGGTTGCTGCCGACCCGGAATTTGTCGCGGGCCTGATACCGCCGGCGCAGGACTTCGCCGCCGAGACGCTCATGCAGGTAGTACAGCGTCGTGCAGGTTTTTTGGTGGACTACCAGGATAAGCGGCTGGCGGACAAGTACACGGCATTGGTGGACCGGGTGCGTAACGCCGAGCAGGAGCTGGTCGCCGGTTCTGACGTGTTGAGCGAGGCTGTCGCGCGAAGTTATTTCAAGCTGCTCGCTTACAAGGATGAGTACGAAGTAGGGCGGCTGCATACCCGGACCGGCTTTGCTGAGCAGGTGGCGCAGCAGTTTGAAGGTGATTACAAGCTCAACTATCACATGGCACCACCCCTGCTGAGTCCGGGTGTCGATGCCCGCGGCCGTCCACGCAAGCGCGCGTTTGGCCCCTGGCTGACTCCGCTGCTGGGAATGCTGGCACGCATGAAGGGACTGCGCGGTACGCCGCTCGACCTGTTCGGCTATACCGCCGAGCGGCGCCTGGAGCGTGCGCTGATTGTCGAGTTCGAACAGCTGGTCGAGCGCCTGCTGGCAGGACTGACGACCGAAAAACTTGCCGCAGCGGCGGCTATTGCTGCGATGCCGATGGAGATACGCGGTTTTGGCCCGGTAAAAATTGATGCGGCGAAAAAGGTGCGTGAGCAGCTTGCAGCAGCCGTCGATGAATATGAAAAACCTGCTTCGCGGCCGGCAGAAACAGCCGCGGAAGCCAGTGAGGTGGTGTAGCCGGTGCACACTGAGACGATCGACTATGACAACCGCGGCAGCACCATGGAGGGCTTTTATGCCACAGCAGACCCGGGTGTTGCGCGACCGCTGGTTCTGGTGGCGCATGCCTGGGGTGGGCAGGGTGAACAGGAGCGCAAAAAGGCGGTTGCCCTGGCCGGGCTCGGTTACGCCGGGTTTGCGGCAGACCTGTATGGCAAGGGCCGGCGGGGCAGCTCGGCCGAGGAAAATCAGGCGCTGATGACGCCGCTTGTGGAAGATCGCGCCAGCATCGTAGTCGGTATGGACGCGGCGCTGGCGGCGGCACGCAGGCTCGAAGGGGTCGACTCAGCCGCTGCCGCTGCGATCGGGTTTTGTTTTGGTGGTCTGTGTGTGCTGGACCTGGCGCGCAGTGGTGCTGATATTGCCGGCGTGGTCAGTTTTCATGGCCTGTTCAATGCGCCGCCGCAGCCTTCCGCGGGCATCAGGGCCAAAGTGCTGGCGCTGCACGGTTGGGATGATCCCATGGTACCGCCCGAACAGGTTGTCGCTCTGGCGCAGGAGTTGACCGCTGCGGGTGCCGACTGGCAGCTGCAGGCGTATGGCAACACCATGCACGCATTTACCAATCCCGGCGCTAACGACCGTGATTTCGGTACCGTATATGACGCGACTGCCGATCAGCGCAGCTGGCTGGCAATGCAGAATTTCCTGGCGGAGTTGTTCCCGCCCAAGTAGCCCCCACAGGGGATCGCGGCAGGATGCTGCTTCCAGGAAGAATCGCGGCAGGATGCCGCTCCCACGATGCCGCTCCCACGATGCCGCTCCCACAGGGAACAGTCGCTCCTACAGGCCTGCGTAATCGGCGGGGCCGGGTCCTGGCGGCAGCAGGAAGAGTGTGCGCAAAACCCCGACATCATTAAGGTCCGCGATACCGTCGCCGTCGAGGTCGGCATCGGGGTCAGCCGTCATGAAGTTCTGCCGCATGTACACCAGGTCCAGAAGGTCGACGAAGCCATCCTGGTTGAAATCCGCATCGCACAGGTTGCCGTAGCCATCATTATCGGTATCGCGTTGTGCCAGATTGGCTGCGCGCGTGCAGTTGTCGGCCAGGTCGTCAATTCCGTCGTCATCAAAATCACCAACAGGAAAGTCCAGGCTGGCGAATACACCAGCGTGGTCGGATGGCCACAGTCCGCCGGGAGCCTGGTCGCCATCTTCGTCGCCCAGCACCTCGCTGGACAGCACATTGACGGCAGGCGTGGTGGAGTTGCGGGCAAAGACGATGTCGATGCGGCTGGTCAGCGCCGGCGTCGGGTTGTCCAGTGTCTCGACGTGACAGCAGGTAAATCCATCATCGAGCGGCGCCCACTGCGCCCAGGTGTCGGTATAACCGGCGCCTGTCAGCTGCGCATAAGCCAGCTCCGGTGCTGACTCAGGCGAAGCATTGAAATCGCCAACCACGATCAGCGGCAGGTGTTCATCAGCAAACTCGGTAATCAGCTCCGGTGCCTGCGCCGCCTGCGTTGCTGCGCCGAATGCTCCACCGGTTTCCAGGTGGGTATTGACGAAGCGATAGGGCCGTCCGTTAACTACTGCATCTACTGCCGTGTAGCCGCGATAAAACGGGATAAACGTGCCGCTCAATTCGAGGCTGGCAAAATTGTCAAAATTACGTTCCAGGACATTGATGGTCGGGACATCAGCGCGGGCAAGAATGACATCGCGATCAGTCAGGCGAACATCCAGGGCTACCGGTCCACCCAGTAGTGGCAGCTCGACATCCGCATTCACGACGCTGGCCACTGCCACGTAGTCGAGACCACGCGCGATGAGCGCATCGAGGAGCAACAGAAGAAAATCATACTCGACATCCTCGGCCGGGGCAGGGTTGCCGAACAATGTATCGCCGGGGGTTTGAGTACGGATTAGGGACACTTCCTGCAGTCCGACAAGGTGCGGATTTGTGCTGGCGATCTCATCGGCCAATGCTTCGGCACGTGAAGGAAAATCAGTTTGCACGACGGTGTCATAAACGGCCGCGATTTCCATGAGGATAGCAATGGGATCGGTGATGCCGACGACCCTGAAAATATCCGCACCCACGTAGAGGTTTCGGGTCATCACGCGAACATCTCCATTACCGCGTTCGGCGGGAGTTGCGAGTGTGGGTAACAGGACGGCAAGCATAAGGCAGGTAAGGCGTTTCATTTTCATTCTCCCGCTGGCATCGACAGGCCGGCGCTAGCCTGATTATAGACGCGATTTTTCGGCAGACATTATGTTAACCAGTTGCGGCGACCTGTATGATCTGCTTTGCGTTTTTGCAGAAGGAAGTCATGACTAACGGGCGCTTACCAGATTTCATCATCGGCGGTGCGCAGAAGGCCGGCTCGACGTGGCTGGCAGAAATGCTGGGCCATCATCCGCAGCTGTTTGTGCCGCCGCGTGAACTGCATTTTTTCGATCGTGACGATTATTTTGCCAGGGGCGAGCAATGGTACCGGCAGTTTTTCACTGAGGCCGCCGAGCAGCAGTTGTGTGGCGAGAAAACGCCCGATTACCTGCTGGCAGAAAAAGCCGATGGCAGTCGTATGCCAGCCGCCGCGCGGATACGCGAAATGCTGCCGGAAGTGAAGCTCCTGTTTGTTTTGCGTGATCCGGTAACGCGCGCCATTTCGGCGCTGCGCCATCACCTCTGGTTCAGGCGTTTCCCCGTATCGGCTGGCCCGGATGAAATTCTCTTCGGCCGTCATGCGGCGGAGGCTGAACGCTGGGCCATATTGTCCAACGGTCTTTACAGCCGCCAGTTACGGCATTACTACGATCTGTTTCCGTCAGAGCATATTCGGGTATGGATATTCGAGGACGACGTGAAGGGCGATCCGCTGGCGCTGGTGCAGGATGCTGCGGCATTTATCGGCGTATCGGCGGATGCTGCGCGCATCGATCCAGACAGGGTTTCAAACCGTGGGGTTACGTCGACTGTGGCGTTACGCGGCAACTACTATCTGCCGTTCCTGGCGCCGGGCTGGCAGGTGCTGGATCGTCTGCTCAAGCGCAAGTTCGTGGTAAGCCAGGATTGTCTCGACCGGCTGACCGACTACTACCGCAAAGACGCCGATGAACTGGCCCGGATGCTGGGTCGTCCGCTCGACAAATGGTCCGGTCGCAGCAAAACGGCGTGAGATCAGCCAGCCGCTGACAGTGCCCGCAAAGATGTCGCGATACCCTCGACCCAGGGTTGCGGCTGAATACCGTACGCCACATCGATCTTGCTGCAGTCCAGTACCGAATATCGCGGGCGCGGCGCCGGCGTCGGGAACTCAGCCGTCGTGACGGGGGTAATTTCGGTTGTTTTTATGTTGTGCGACTGGCGCGCAGCGGCCACGATTTCCCGCGCAAAGCCGAACCATGTCGTCGCCGGCCCGTCGCAATAGTGAAAGGTGCCCCAGTGAGGGTTCTTTTGCAGACGACCGGCAATTCGGGCAATTGCTGCAGCCGCGTGGCCGGCATAGGTAGGGCAGCCATGCTGGTCATCAACCACCGTGAGGCGTGATCGTTCGCCGGCCAGTCGCAGCATGGTTTTGAGAAAGTTATTGCCGTATTCGCTGAAGACCCAGCTCAGGCGCAATATCACGTGGCGCTCGAGCAGTTGGGCTACCGCCTGCTCACCGGCGAGCTTGCTGGCGCCGTACGCGGTTTGCGGCGCCGGCCGTACCGATTCTGTGCAGGGCTTGTCAGTTGTGCCGGCGAAAACATAGTCAGTCGAGAGGTGGATCAGGGCAGCGCCGACCCGGTCGCAGGCGCGGGCGAGATTCGCCGGTCCGTCGCGATTGACCTGGCAGGCCAGCTCCGGGTTCTGTTCTGCCAGATCGACTGCCGTGTAGGCTGCGGTGTTAACGACAATATCGGGACGGGTATCGGCGATAAAGCGGTCGACAGCGGCTGCAGCGCAGATATCAAGCGCTGAGCGATCCGTGGCATTCACCTGCCAGCCGGCGGGCCACGGATGAGCGGCCAGCGATGAGCCGACCTGGCCAGATGCGCCGGTTATCAGTATTCGGGTCAATAGCTGCTACGGGCTGACTAAACGATCACGCTCACATTAACGCCGACCGACCACCGCGTCGAATAGCAGGCGGTGGCGGTGAATCAGCGAGAGTCGGCGTAGCCGCGTTCTGCGCGTTCACGTCGTTCCTGCGCTTCGACACACAGGGTAGCCACCGGGCGTATTTCGAGACGGGCGATCCCTATTTCCTCGCCGGTTTCCTCGCAGTAGCCATAGGAACCGTCGTCGATGCGGGCGAGCGCCTGGTTGATCTTGCGCAGCAATTTGAGTTCGCGGTCGCGGGTGCGCAATTCCAGTGCAAACTCGGATTCCTGCGTGGCGCGATCGTTCGGATCGGCCAGGTGAGTGCTGTCGTCCTTCAAATGGTTAATTGTCTGGCCGACGTCGGCAAGAATTTCCTGTTTCCAGGTCTGCAGCTTGTCGCGGAAGTGCTTTAGCTGCGCCTTGCTCATGTAGGCTTCCCCGCTTCGCGACTTGTACGCACTGCCCAGGCCCGGCCCGCTCATCACATTGCTGCGCGAGCGCCGGGTGGTCTTTGTCGCAGTTGTCTTTTTCGCAGCAGTCTTTTTTGCGGTTTTCTTTTTTGCAGTTTTTTTCTTCGCCGTAGCCTTCTTTTTGGCAGCCGGCTTCGCCGCAACTTTCTTGCGCGTAGTTTTCTTTGCCCCGGTTTTGGTGACTTTCTTTTTGGCCTTGGTCTTCGTTGCCTTCTTGGCCTTGGTGCGCTTCTTGCGCGCCGTCGATGTCGTCGCCATCGCCTCTCCTGAAAGTCAGTTGCCGGATCTGCCCAAACCGGGCAGGCGCGGTATTTTACACAAGGCGGGCCGGTTGGCAACGCCCGATTCGGTCACATTTCGTAGAGGTTTGGCATTCTCGCGGTGCTGGCGCCGCTTTACGTAATACGGGCCGGTCTGGTGCCGTTTGCAGCAATTGGGCAGAATGCTGATGCGCATACTCACCAGGCCAAGATGAAAAGAATACAGACGGTTCTCGGCGTGCTGGTGCTCGCGGGCGTGCTGGGCGGCTGCAGTCCTTCACCTTCGCCACTGGCGGCAATTCCACGGCTGGACAAATCCGGGCTCGGGCCGATCGCGGCTGCCCAGCTTGCCGACGCGGCCGCAGATTTGCAGTCGAACCCTGAAGATGCCGACCTCAGCGGGCGGCTCGCCATGATTTGCCAGGCATACGACATGCTGGCCGAGGCTGC
This sequence comes from Gammaproteobacteria bacterium, assembly GCA_013003425.1. Lineage (NCBI taxonomy): Bacteria > Pseudomonadati > Pseudomonadota > Gammaproteobacteria > Gammaproteobacteria bacterium. The sequence goes on from JABDJB010000056.1 coordinate 49,222, forward strand.
AGCCCTGTATCAGCGGGCCGGGCAGCTCGATTCCGACCGTTTTGAATGGAGTTACCTGCACGCCACGGTTCTGGCGGCGCTCGGGCGGCACGGCGAAGCCATTGCCCGGCTGCAACATGCGCTGGAGCTGCGGCCGGGCTATCCGGCGGCCCGGCTACGGCTGGCACAGCTTTTCAGCGCCAGCGGTGACTCGCTGGCTGCAGACCAGGCCTTCGTTGAGGTGCTCGAGCGCAATCCCGCATTTGCCCGCGCGCACCTGGCCTACGGCCAGTTCCTGATGCAGAATCGCGATCCGCAGGCAGCGGCCGGGAAACTCCTGACCGCGCTGGCTTTGAGCAATCGTTATGGCGATGCGCATCGCTTGCTGACACGGCTTTACCGGCGACTTGGCGACTATGACAAGGTCGCCCTGCATTCACGGCTTCATGTGCGCTACGAGGGGTTTGCGCCACCGGACAACGACCCGGTGCTGGCCCGGGTTGCCGCGCTGAATTTGCAGCAGGATAGATCAATTGACCACGCGGCAGCGCTGCTGGCCGTTGGCCGGGCCGATGAATCCGCCAGCCTGCTGCGCAAGCATCTCAAGACCAATCCCGACTCCATTCGCGCTCATATCAATCTTATTGCCGCGTATGCCGGCACCGGCGAAACCGGGCGCGCTGAGGCCCATGTTGCAGCTGCGCAGGCGATCGACCCTGATTCGCCGGAGTTACTTGATAACATCGCGGTGCTGCGTATGCGCCAGGGGCAGTTAACCGAGGCACGGCAGGCGCTGGAGCGGGCGATCCGGATCGATCCGGATTATCCGTCGGCACACCGCAACCTCGGCCAGATGTTTGAGTCCCGCGGTCGCCTTGCCGAGGCGATTACAGCTTACCGCCGTGCAGTCGGGCTCGATCCCTTTGATAACCAGAGCCGCTACCTGCTGGCGCGCGCACTGGTCGACAAGCAGCTGGCAGAAGAAGCTGTTGAAATGGCTGCCCCGCTGACCCGTCAGCCGCACCCGCAGCTGGCCTCTTATTTAATGGTGTTTGGCCAGGCACTGGAAAAAACCGGCAATTACAGTGAAGCCCGTTCGGCCTACCGGCGCGCCGTCGTTGCCGCCAGGGCCGCGGGGCTCGCCGAGCTGGTCACCGATGCCAGCGACAGGCTGGCAGGGATTGGCACACGGTCGGAACAGTGATGCACGACATGCCGTCCGCCGTCTACCTCGATAGAATGGCCGTGATATGAACACGCCTTATTATGCGGCGGCCTGCCAGACCGATTTTCCGGCCCCGGCAGACCGCACCGAAATCGCTGCGCGCACCCGCCGGATGGCCGAGATAGTCGAACAGACGATTGTCGGCTACGAGCCGTTTTTCGATGTGCGACTGCTGGCGTTTCCCGAGTTCGCTCACACGGTCCCGGCGTACCCGACCGTCGACGAACTTCGCAAGCGACTTGCCGTGCCGGTGCCAAACGAGCACACCGATGTTTATGAAAAGCTGGCGCGTAAATATGGCTGCTACATCCAGACCGGGACATTTCTGGAGAGCGATCCGGATTTTCCGGGCCGGGTGTTTAACACGACGGTACTGGTGGGACCTGGCGGCGTGCTGAGCAAGTATCGCAAGGTCAACCCGTGGATACCGTGGGAAGTGCACAGCAGTCCGCACGATATTGACGACTATCCTTACGACCCGTTTCCGGTTGCCGACACCGAGCTGGGCCGCATCGGGGTGGCAATCTGCTATGACTGGCTGTTTCCGGAAACCATTCGGCAGCTGGCTTTCAACGGTGCTGAAGTACTGATCCGGGTTTCGGCCTACATGGACCCGTGGGGTACGGCCGAGCCGATGAACTGGTGGACCCTGGTCAATCGCACGCGGGCGCTGGAAAACACAGCGTATGTTGTGGCTGCCAACCAGGGTGCGGCAATGAACAACTACCCGCCGTTTTCCTGGCCGGGCGGCAGCATGGTTGTCGACTACGATGGCCGTATACTTGCCCAGGCCGATCCCGGGCCCGGCGAAAAAGTGGTGGTTGCGCCCATCGATATTGCACGGCTGCGCGGCGAGCGACAGCGGCGCGGCGGGCACGACATGCGCGCCCACCTGCGTACCGAAATACACGATTACATGGATACCAGTCGCCTGCCCCGGGGTGGCGAAACGGGTATTGACGAACAGGGGTTGCGCAAGCGCATTGCAGAAGCCAAGCGCAGGCTCACGGGTGATGAATGATGCGAACTAGCCTGGTTTTTCTCGTGGTTCTTGTCGCCGGATGCGGCCAGTCACCACAACCACTCGAGCTGACGGATGCCGACATAACCGCGAACAACCGCGGTGTCGCGCTGATGGGATATTTTGACTACGCCGCGGCGCGTGATGTTTTCGATGCGCTGGTGAATCAGCAACCCGGCTGGCACGAGGCCCGCATCAACCTTGCGATTGCCACCCTCAATCGCCAGAGCGAGGGTGATGAAGCGCGCGCCCTGGAGCTTGCCGAACAGGTGCTGGAATCTGATCCCGATCATCTGCGGGCGCACTATGTCAGCGGCCTGCTGCGGTTGTACCTGGGCGAAGCAGAAACCGCCGCAGCGCATTTTCGCAAGGTCGTGGCGGACGATGCGGATGATGCCTACGCGGCGTACTACCTGGGCCAGTCGCTGATCCAGCTTGGCGATGTCGATGCGGCGGTAGAGCAGTATCGTCGAGCGATGCAGCTCGATCCCTATCTGCGTAGTGCCTATTACGGTGCCGCCCTGGCGCTGCGTCGTGCCGGCAGCGGGGACGAGGCTGCCAGCCTGCTGCAGGACTACCAGCGCTTTGAAAACAACCCGCGTGCACGGCTGGCCGAGTTCAAGTACACACGGATGGGGCCAAAAGGTACGGCCATTGCTTTTCCGCGCGCAGAGGCCGACATGCCTGAGCCGCCAGCCGGTGATGTGTTTGGTCCCCCCGTCGGCCTGGCGCGACTGCCTGCACTTGATCTGCGCAGCGCGATGACCACGGTCGATATCGACGCCGACGGGCGCCAGGACCTGTACATTTCCCGCGTCGGCGACGGACAGGCCGGCGCTTTTGTGATGGGCAGCGCAGCAGACAGCGTTGCGATGCATCCGCTATCGGCAATAACGCTGGTCAATGCTGCCGCGTGGGGTGATTTCGACAATGATGGGCTGGTCGATGTCTATTTTTGCCGCAGCGGCCCCAACCAGCTGTGGCGCCAGGCAACACCCGGTAACTGGAGCGACATTACCGCGGCAACCGCCACCGCGAACGAAAGCTTCGATTGCGCCGACGTACAGATGATCGATGCGGATCATGACGGCGATCTTGACATCTTCCTGGTGAACCGCGACGGACCGAACGAGCTTTACAACAACAACGGCAATGGCTCGTTCAGGCCGCTGGCGGCCGAGTACGGTATTGCCGGTCGCGCTGGCTCGAGACAGGCGCTGGCCGGCGACCTGGATAACGACCGCGATCTCGACCTGGTGGTAATAAAGAATGAGCCACCACACGAGGTGTATCTCAACGACCGGCTGTGGCAATACCGGCCGGCGGAAGGGCTGGCATTTGCCGCCGCGGAAGCCGTAGCCGCCACGATTGGCGACACTGATACAGATGGTCGCGCTGAGCTGATTACCATGAATTCCATTGGCGCCATGTCGCGCTGGCCGGCCTGGGACGCCGCGAGTGCCGAGTCAGTGCTCGATGCGGGACCGTGGGCGGGTCTTGATCTTGCCGACTTTGATGGCGATGGCGAGCTCGACTTGCTGCGTTTCGACAGCAGCAGCTGGTCCGCCACGGCCCTGGCAGACGGTCGCGTGATGAAGCAGGAAAATGTGCTCAGCGGCAACCTTGTAACGGTGCTGCCGGTCTACTTCAGTGGTGCCAACGGGCCGGATGTGATCATGGCGCTGGGCGACGGCACGCTGCTCGCGTATCCACCGGCTTCAGGCCGTTACCCCTTTATTGCATTCAGCTTCAGTGGGAAAGAGGAAAAGGCCGATTCGATGCGCTCGAATCGTGATGGCACAGGCACGCATGTCGAGCTGCGCGTCGGCTCGCGCTGGACGATCGCGGACATGCTCGATCGAAATTCCGCCCCCGGCCAGTCGCTGCAGCCGTTGCTGCTGGGCACCGGTGGCACGGCATCAGCTGACTATGTCGCGCTGACCTGGTCAGACGGGGTGTTCCAGACCGAGCTGGACCTGGCTGCGGGAAAACTGCACGCGATCGAAGAAACGCAGCGACAGCTGTCGAGTTGTCCGGTGCTGTTTGCCTGGGATGGCGAAGCTTACCGTTTCGTCACCGATCTGCTGGGTGTTGGTGGCATCGGGTTTTTTGTCGAGCCCGGTGTTGCAGCAACGCCGCGGCCGTGGGAGTACCTGCTGCTGCCGGACGGCCTGCTGCAACCCAAAGACGGTCAGCTGGTGTTCAAGCTGACCGAGCCGATGGAGGAGCTGGCCTACATCGACTCTGTTCGGCTGCACCATTACGACCTGGCGGAAGCGCAATCCATAGTCATGGATGAGCGCATGGTTATCGCCGGCCCACCGGCTACCGGCGAGCCTCTTTTTTACACCAGTGAGCTGTTGCCTCTGCAGGCGACCAATGAACGTGGCGAGGATGTAACCCGGACAATCACGGCTGCGGATCGCGAAGCGGCGCCGGTCGGCGCGCTGGACCGCCGCTATATCGGCCGGCTGGCCGGCGAGCATGAGCTGACGCTGGAGTTTGCGGAGCCGCTGGATGCGCGCACCGGAACGCCGGTGCTTGTCGTGGACGGCTGGGTCGAATACCCCTATTCACAGACCGTGTTTGCCGCCTGGCAGGCTGACGAACACTACCGGGCACCATCGCTGGAAGCATACGGCGGCGACGGTCGCTGGCACAGCGTGTACCCGCAGTTCGGCTACCCCGCCGGGATGCCGCGGCGCATGGCGCTGCCGTTGCGCGACCTCCCGCAGGGAACCATGCGTCTGCGTTTGCGCACAAACCTCGAGGTGTACTGGGACCGTATTGCCGTTGCCCACACGCAAAGCGCCCGGCCGTCACAAAGCTCCAGTGCACCGCTGTACGCACGCCAGTTGCTCAGTGGTTTTGCGCGTCGCACGACCGCGGCACAGCGGCTGCCGGACTATGATTACTCCAGTCGCGATACCTTCTGGGATACGCGTTATCCACGCGGTCTCTATTCGGCCTTCGGCGTCGTGACCGAACTGGTACAACGCACCGACGATGCCGTGGCAGTTATCGGGCCCGGCGAAGAAATCGAGTTTGCTTTCGCTGCCGAACCGCCACCGCCGGACGGTTACCGGCGTCACTACGTGCTGGAAGTGCGTGGCTGGGCGAAAGATATGGATCTTTATACACAAGACGGCGGTGCGGTAGGGCCGCTGCCGTTGCGGGATGCCGCCAGCGGCGCTGACAAGGCCCGCGATGAGTTGCACCGCCGTTTCCACACTCGCTACCAGGGAGGCCGCTGATGGCTCGGAAAAGACGCCGCTATGTCCCGGCCGTAGGTCCACGCCTGCGTAAACTGCTGTATGTCGTGTTCGGCCTGTTCGCGCTGCTGGCCGTCAATGCGGTCTACCTGACATCGATTTCGATACTCGAGTGGTCGACCGGCGCGACCTACCAGAACTACTTTTACCAGTACATGTTTCTTGGTCACCTGGTGCTTGGTCTGGTGCTGATCGTGCCACTGATCGCGTACGGGGCGATACATATAAAAAATGCCCACGGACGGCCCAACCGCCGGGCGGTCAAGGTCGGTTACGCGTTGTTCATCGTGGCTATCATCCTGGTGATCAGTGGCCTGGTGCTGACCCGCGGTATCCCGTGGATCGAGGTCCGCGATCCACAGGCGCGTGAGGCCTCGTACTGGATTCATGTCATCACTCCGCTGGTTGCGGCATGGCTGTTCATCCTGCACCGGCTGGCCGGCGTGCCGATCAAATGGCGTATCGGCGGCGCAGTTGCCGCAGGTGCCGTGCTGTTGTCGGCGATTGCCATGTATTTCCAGGCGCAGGATCCGCGGCAGTGGAATGTGGCCGGGCCGGTCGAGGGCGAAAAGTATTTCTTCCCGTCACTGGCACGCACCGCAACCGGCAATTTTATCCCGGCCGAAACCATGATGCGCGACGACTACTGTGTCGAATGCCACGAAGACACGCACCGGCAATGGTCGTATTCCGTGCACCGGTTTGCCTCATTCAATAACCCTGCTTACCTTTTCAGCGTGCGCAACACGCGTGAATTCGCGCTGCAGCGCGACGGCAACGTGCGGGCCGCGCGTTTCTGTGCGGCCTGTCATGACCCGGTGCCGTTCTTTTCCGGTGCGTTCGACGACCCGCAGTTCGACGACGTTAATCACCCGACGTCACAGGCCGGTATCACCTGTACCGCGTGTCATGCCATCACGCATGTCAATTCCCAGCGTGGTAACGGTGACTACACAATCGAAGAACCGCTGCATTACCCGTTCATGGATAGCGACAATCCGTTGCTGCAGTGGACCAACCGCTTCCTGGTCAAATCAAAGCCGGAGTTCCACAAACGCAGTTTCCTCAAGCCGCTGCACCGGTCGGCCGAGTTCTGCGCCGGCTGCCACAAGGTGCACCTGCCCGAGGAGCTCAACGGCTACAAATGGCTGCGCGGGCAGAATCACTACGACGCATGGTTGCTCAGTGGGGTATCAGGTGTCGGCGTCAGCAGTTTTTACTATCCCGACAAACCACAGCGCAATTGCAACGGCTGTCATATGCCGCTGCAGGCGTCACAGGATTTTGGCGCGCGATACCTCGACGAGTCGGATGAGCTGAAGATTCATGATCACCAGTTCCCCAGTGCCAACACGGCAATCCCGTACCTGCTTGGCATGCCGCAGGAAGTCATCGATGCACACCGCGATTTTCTGGAAGACTCACTGCGCGTGGATATCTTCGGGCTGCGACGCGGCGGTACCATCGATGGCGAGCTGCTCGCGCCAATACGGCCGCAGCTGCCGGCGCTGATACCCGGCGAGACCTACCTGCTCGAAGTTGTGGTGCGCACCCTGACACTGGGTCACCTGTTTACCCAGGGCACGGCAGACTCGAACGAAATTTGGCTGGCGGTCGACGTAAAGGGTGATACCGGCCCGGTCGCAAACAGCGGCCAGTATGTCAGTAATGATGGACAGGTCGATCCGCGTGCTCACTTTGTGAACGCATACGTAATCGATCGTGACGGTAATCGTATTGACCAGCGCAATGCCGAAGATATCTTCACGACGCTCTACAACAACCAGATTCCCCCCGGAGCTGCTGACGTCGTTCACTATCGCTTCACGGTACCGGAGGATGCCAGCGGCCAGCTGCAGCTTGAAGTTGGGCTGAAGTATCGCAAGTTTGATACGACCTACATGCGTCACTTCCAGGGTGAAAGTTTCGTGCGAAACGACCTGCCGGTAGTCAATATTGCAACGGATACGGTCGTATTACCGGTTGCAGAGGCAGGCGGGGCTGAGTCAGAAACAGCCATTCCGCAATGGCTGCGCTGGAACGATTACGGCATCGGTCTGCTGCGCAAGCGCGGCGCGGGCCAGCTGCGCCAGGCGGAAGACGCATTTCGCGAAGTCGAGCGTCTGGGCCGCGCCGATGGCGCCTTGAATCTGGCACGGGTTTATCTGCGCGAAGGTCGGCTGGATGACGCTGTTGCCGCACTTCGGCGTGCTTCAACCGCCAAATCACCGGCTTATCCATGGACGGTTTTGTGGTTTACCTCGCTGGTAAACAAGCAGAACGGCTTTCTCGACGAAGCGATCGAGGGGTTCAAGGCGCTGGTCGAAACGCAGTTTACCGAGGCACAGGCACGCGGCTTCGATTTCAGTCGCGATTATCGACTGCTGAACCAGTTGGCCGAGACATTGTTTGAACGTGCCAGGCTGGAGCGTGGCGGGGCGCGCGAGAGTAAACGTACGGAGCTGTTGGCGGAGGCCCAGCGGTGGTACGAGGCGGCGCTGGCTGTCGATCCGGAAAATACTACCGCCCATTACGGGCTGTCCCAGGTGCATGCGGCCAGCGGCAGATCAGAAGCTGCTGCGAAGCACCGCGAGCTGCACGCCAAATATAAGCCGGACGATAACGCGCGTGATCGCGCCATTGCCCTGGCCCGCAGCCGCGATCCGAACGCAGACCATGCCGCCGATGCGGTTGTCATATATGATCTCGCGCCAGCAGCAGGAAAGCAGGGTGCGAGTCGATGAGCGGCGATAACAACGAAGATCAGTACGTTGAGGAGGACGATGCCGTAATCGGGCGGGCGTTACGCCTGTCGTTTTACGCCATTGCGCTGGTTGCGGCGGTTGCGGCGCTGGCATGGTTTTTTCTCAGCCGCGAACAGCAGCAGGAGGCTGTTGTGGACACCGCGGTGACCGGGCCCGAGAGCCAGGTCGTTGCAGACCGGGTGCCGCCACCGGTGAAATTCACCGACATCACTATCGAAGCTGGCATCGATTTCGTTCACAGCAACGGCGCCTACGGCGAACGCCTGCTGCCGGAGACCATGGGCAGCGGGGCTGCATTTTTTGATTACGACAATGACGGTGATGCCGATCTGTTGCTGATTAATGCGAGCGAGTGGCCCTGGCAGGGCAATCCGGAAAGCACGCCGGTGCTTTACCGCAACGACGGCAGTGGCAGCTTTACCGATGTCACTGCCGGATCTGGCCTGGATCAGCCGGTCTATGGCGTCGGTGTTGCGGCAGCAGATTACGATGGTGACGGCTGGCGTGACATATTTATCGCCGCGGTGGGAAAGAACCGGCTGTTGCGCAATATCGAGGGGCGAGGTTTCGTCGATGTGACCGCGCAGGCTGGTGTGGCCGGTGGTGATGACGACTGGAGCAGCAGCGCCGCATTTCTCGACTACGATCGCGACGGCGATCTGGATCTGTTTGTCGCCAACTATGTGGCATGGTCACGCGAGATTGACTTCGAGGTCGACTACCGGCTGACGGGCCTCGGGCGTGCCTATGGCCCGCCAACCAACTATGGCGGTACCAATTCGTTGTTGTTCCGCAATGATGGTGACAGTTTTACCGATGTCAGCGCGGCTGCCGGCATCGAGGTCAATAACCCGGCAACCGGCCTGCCAATGGGTAAGGGCCTGGCGGTTTGCCTGCTGGACGTGGACGCGGATGGCTGGCTCGACGTGCTGGTCGCAAATGACACCGTGCAGAACTTCCTGTTTCGCAACAACACCGACGGGACGTTCAGCGAAACCGGGGCGACGGTGGGCGTGGCCTATGACAACAGTGGCAGCGCAACGGGCGCAATGGGTGTCGACGCGGCATGGTTTACCAACGACGAGGATATCGGCATCGCTATTGGCAACTTCGCCAACGAGATGACGTCATTCTATGTTGCGCAAGGTGGCAGCAGTTTGTTTACCGACGAGGCGATCGTGTCCGGGATCGGCCCGGCCAGCCGTCGCGCGCTCAGCTTCGGTGTGTTCTTTTTCGACTATGACCTGGACGGTCAGCCAGACCTGCTGCAGACCAACGGTCATGTCGAGAACGAAATCAACACCGTTCAGCCAAGCCAGAATTACGAACAGCCAACTCAGCTGTTCTGGAATTGCGGTGTTGATTGTCCGCGACCGTTCGTGCCGGTCGATTCAGCCGGCGACCTGCACCAGCCGGTGGTCGGGCGGGGCGCTGCATACGCTGATATTGACGGCGACGGCGATCTCGATGTGCTGATCACCCAGACCGGGCGCAGACCGCTGCTGCTGCGCAATGACCAGCAAACCGGCAATAACTGGATTCGCCTGCAGCTGAACATGCCGGGAGCGAACGGTGATGCCATAGGCGCACTGGTCGAAATCGAGGCGGGCGGCGGAAAACAACGCCAGCGTCTTGCGCCGGCGCGCAGCTATCTGTCACAGGTTGAGTTGCCGTTGACCTTTGGTCTGGGGGATGCTGGCAGCGCCGCAATCCGTATTTTGTGGCCCGACGGGACGGAACAGCTCATTGAGCCCCGGCCGGCCAATGTCCAGTACCTGGTCACACCGGCTGGCAGCAGCGCTTACTAGGGCGGGCTATTCGAGGTTCTGCAGCGGCTCTGCCCGCTCTCCCAGGAAAGGGCGGTACCGCGCAAAACGGCCTATAGAGCGGCTGTGAATCGGTTCGCGGATCCGGGTATGAGAACCGCTGCCATAACGAGCTGACTCGTGTGGCTGCAGTATTTGCGCATCCCAATCCAGGCCGAGTTTTTCGATCACCGGTTGCATGGTCGCTTCGGCGCTGGCCACCACTTCTTCATACTGGATTTCGACGATCATATCGGACAGATGCTCCTGCCAGTGACGCATGAGGCGGTGATAATTGCGCCAGTAGTGGCCGGTGCTGTCGAGATCGAAACTGAACGCCAGCGCAGGATCGAGGAAATTCTGAAAATAGCAGGACAACACGGTATCGGCCGGATGACGAACGCAGCTGATGAACAGCGCATCCGGCATCATTTTAGCGATGGCACCAAGATAAAAGAAATTTAGCGGCATATTGTCGGTCATGCATTCGATGTCCGGGGCTGCTGCTGTTTCTGAACAATAGCGGTCAGCGAGTCGCTCCAGCTGAGTATCATCAAGCTCGGCAAAGCCATGCGGGAAATCATCAGTCGCGTTGACCAGCCCTGCGACCAGTGGCAGCTCGCCACATGAATGAATTGCGGGATGGCGCTGCAACATGGCATCGACCAGGCCGGTACCGCTGCGCGGCATGCCGACGACAAACACGCGACGTGGCCGCCGTTCGGGCGCGTCACGCGCTTCGAGCCGGGCAGCATCGAAGACACGGATAATCTCGTCCACCCGTGCGTAAAGCTTGTCGATATCGTAATCCGGCTTGAGGATCATGTTGGCAACGTCGAAGTAACGAATGGCACGGCTGTAGTCCGCACCGGCGTCGTTTATTTCACCGAGCAGAAAGGACAGCCGCCGCCGCGTGTTACGCCCCAGCGTAAACAGAGGGTCGCCGCTGCTGTCGAGCAGGGGCGCCAGCATCCCCAGCGCGGCTTCGCGCCGCCCGATACGTTTGGCCAGCGTCGCGCCGGCAAGCCGGATGTCCGGCGTGGCCTGGTCGGAGGCAACCACATCGGCTATCAACTGCATGCCTTCTTCGGCACGACCCTGCCGGTCGCGCAGCTCAGCCAGGGCTGCCAGCAGGCCCTGGTCGGCCGGCTGGCGTTCCAGTCCCGCCTTGACAGCGGACTCCGCGCCGGCGAGGTCGCCCTGTGCCATCAGTACCGACGCCAGTTCGCGGCGCGCATCGGCGTTGCCGGGTGCGAGCTGCAGCGCCCGCTCGGCCGTTTGCCTTGCGGCATCGAGGTGGCCGCTGCGATGCTGCGCTGTTGCCAGGTTGCTTGCAGCAATCGCGTATTCCGGTGAAATTTTCAATGCCCGATGCAGTTCAGCAGTCGCTGCAGGCAGGTTATTGCGACGCAGGTACAGGGCCCCGAGATTGTTCGCTACGCGCGCATTCCTGGGTGCTTTGCGGGCTGCGGTGCGCAGGGTCTGCAGGGCGCGGTCGAGTAAATCGTTGGCAGCCTCGGCGTTGGCGCGAGCGATCAGCGCGGCGATGTCGTCCGGTGCCAGTTCGGTGGCCCGTTCCAGCGCGGCCATCTCATTGAGATGGTCGCTGCGGTAACGGTGCACGGCGGCAAGCGTGCACCACGCATCAGCCGACGTATCATCCTGTGACAGCAGGCGATGGACAATGCTGAGCGCTTCGTCATGCTGGCTGCTGGTGGCCAGGCCCCGTGCCAGGGTAAGCGCGATGCGCTGGTCATCCGGCGCCAGCCGGGCCGCTTCCTGCAGCTTTTCAATCGCCGTATCAAATCGCCCCATCTGGATTTCCAGCTGGCCAAACAGCGACAGTAGCCGCGCATTATCAGGTGTCGCGTCCAGGAGCTCACGATAGACCTCGTGGGCTGCCTGCAACCGGCCATTTCGATGCAGCCGTATTGCCGTCCTGACGTCGTTCTTGTTTGTCATGCAGTGAGAAGATCCGGTGTCAGCCAGCAGCTGGCGAAAGCGGAATATTGCGTCGCCGTCGGGCGATGAGCAATGGCTGTGACTGCGCCACGCGGCGGTGACGGCCGGTGGGCAACGTGAGCCCGGCCCAAGGTTACCGGGCTGCGCTGGAAAAACAAATCAATTTGCGGCCTGTTCCACGGGACATGGATTTCAGCCGGCGTCATTGGCGGGTGTTGTGCCGGAGCTGAAAAAATACCCGCCTTCGGCGCTGGTTTTCAGGGGCAGGGCGCGCTTGCCAAGGAGCTTGTCACGCGGCGGGGCGTCCGCGAGTATCTGCGCTATGCGCTCTCCGGCGCAGCCATCGCCATAGGGGTTTTCCATCTGCGCCAGCCCGGCACGGAACGCTTCGCTGTCAGCGCGTGCAACTGCAGCGAGGATTGCGGCGGTGTCTGCCGGAGTGTCGATGACGTTTGCCGCCCGCAGTCGCCCCTGCTGCCTGATGCCGATATTCACTACCGGAATTTTCAGCGCGGGCGCCTCCATGATGCCGCTCGACGAATTACCGACAAGCAGCTCACTTTGGGCCAGCAGGCTCCAGTAAATGTGCGGCGCCAGGTTGACAAACACCTGGGCATTGTCGCGTTTTGCACAAAAATCCCGCGCTTGTGTGATCAGCTGCCGGCTGCCGGCGTCGGCATTGGGAAAGCAGAACAGCAGCTGGCGGTCCAGTTGTTCGAGCGCGGAAAAAACGGCAGGCGCCTCGGCCAGAGTATCTTCAAGAAGCGTCACGGGGTGTAGTGCAACAAGGCTGAGTGCTTCTTCCAGCCTGCAACCGAGCTGGCCCTCAAGCTGGTCGCGGGTGAGCAAAACCTGGTTGCGCAGCGTATCGAGCGACGGAGCACCGGTTGCGTGTACGCGCCAGGCTTCCTCGCCCATGGCGATGACTCGCTGGCGGGCGACATCCGTGGGCGTGAAGTGCAGGTGCGCCATTTTGGTAATGGCGTTACGTACAGCATCGTCAATCGCACCCGTACTGATTTCGCCACCCTCGATATGCGCGATGGGAATGCGCAGTGCAAGCGCTGCCGCAGCAGGCGCCAGCAGCTCGTAGCGGTCGGCTATCAGCAGTAGCACATCGGGCCGGATCTGGCTGAACAGGTCAGCCAGCCCCAGGGTTGCGAGGCCTATGGTTTTGGCCATGCCGACGTCGCTGTCCGAGCTGAGCAGGTTCTCATTGACGTGATCGACCGTGAACCCTGCAGCGCGAATTTCATCGATGCTGTAGCCGAATTCGGATGACAGGTGGGCGCCGCTGACGATCAGTTCCGCGTTGAGCCCCGGATGCTCAATGATCCGCTGCAGTGGCCACCGCAGGTGGGAAAAGTCGGCACGCGAAGTGGTCAGTACGGCAATGTGCCGGCTCATTGCTGTGCCAGCCAGGCAACTTGCCGGTCAATGGTGTCTCGCGACAGCAGGCGCCCGAACCCCGGCAGGGCTGACTTAATTATGGCCAAACAGCGCATAGGCCATTACATGAAAGATGTAGTGTTGTTCGTGCACGCCCTGGAACAGCCACGCACCGGGACCATCGGCATAGATTGCAACATCTGTGCCCGAGTGCGTTTCATAGCTCAGCGGTACCGCGCTTTCCTGCAGGTAGTCGAGGTGTTCCGTGTCGACTGTTGTCAGGTCGGGTCGGCCGCCGGTTATTGCGCCATGCTGCGAGCCGGAGTGAGGGTGTTTCTTGACGCCCTCCGGCTGCTTGTCGGACGGTGCCACGTGTCCGGGCCCGTTGCCGTAAACCAGGGTTGTATAAGGCTTGCCGCTGGCGTCGCGGGCGTATTCGGCCGATTTGCCGCCATCCGCCGCGATGCTGACGACTTTGCCCAGGATCGGGTTGCCACGGTAAGGGTAGCCGGCAATTTCCATCACGTGACCATGATCGGCGGTTACCACAATCAGCGTATCGTCCGCGCTTGTAAGATTGCGTGCCGCTGCCACCGCGTCAGCCATGGCAATGGTGTCATGCAGGGCGCGGTAGGCGTTGCTGCCATGATGGGCATGATCGATGCGGCCGCCCTCCACCAGCAGGAAAAAGCCGCGCTCCGATTTCTGCAGCATCTTCACAGCCGTGGTGACCATGTCGGACAGCGATGGCTCGCCTGCGGCACTGTCGTCACGATCAGCTTCGTATTGCATGTGCGAGGGCTCGAACAGGGCCAGCACCCGGTCATGACGCGACAGGTCCAGCCCGTCAAACTGGCCCTTGTTCCAGACGTAGGCGGCACGATCGCCGTGACGCTGCTGCCACTCAGAAATAAGGTCGCGGCCGTCGTCGCGCCGCCCGCTGCGATCGGGATACTCCGGGTCGGCAGTATTTAGCGGCATGAAATTGGAGCGGCCCCCGCCCATCACGACTTCCGGCGTGTCGCCATGAGTAAACGCAATAAGCTGCGCGGCGATCCCGGGGCAGTCGGGTGTCGCGAGTGATTCCCAGCCGCGCTCGGCCACGTGAGCAAAGGCGGCGGCCGGGGTCGCATGCGTGATTCTCGTCGTCGTGACCACGCCGGTTGCCATACCGGCATCTTCGGCATGCTCCAGCAGGGAGGGAACCGAGCTGCCGGCCACGCTGGTGCAGTCACCACGCCGCACACGGTCATCGACACCGACGACGCCAATCTGGGTTTTTACACCGCTGAGCATTGCGGTCGCCGTGCCTGCTGAATCGGGCACCTGGGCGTTGGTGTTGTAGGTTTTGGCCAGTGCGACGTAGGGGAACTGCTCGAACGACAGGCGATTCTCCTCGCCGCTGTTGCCGGCGAGCTGGCCCTGCCTGATCCGTGCCGCCGTCACAGTCGCCAGGCTCATGCCGTCGCCGACGAAGAGAATGACGTTTTGCGCACGCGCCGGCACGCTGCGTTTCAAAGCTGCCTGCAGGTCGGCCCGCGCCTCGAGGTACCAGGTGTTATCCAGCACCGGTAACGGGGTGCGGTGGATGTCCGGTGGCGCCATCGTCGTACAGGCACCGAGCAGCAATGACAGCAACAGGCAATTTATACGCATGGGCAGACCTCCTTTGGGCGACCTATTGCAACACAGCGCGCCGCGCCGCGGTACCGGCAGGCGTATCCGGCCCGGCCGCCGGCTATCGCGCCAGGAATTCCCGCAGCGCCTCGAAATAGTGCATTCCGGAAACAAGGTGTGCATCGCTGTGCCCGCCCTTCAGGGTAACCAGGCGGGCATTCCTGCTCGCTGCGGACAGCAGCTGCTCACTCATGTGATAAGGGATAGTCTCATCAGCATCGCTGTGAAGCAGCAGCAGAGGGCTGGTAATCGCAGCGATGCGTGACCTGGTGTCATAGCGGATGCGCGCGAGCGAGGAGGGCAGGAATGGGTAGACTTCGCGCGCCATGGCCGGAACGGAGGTAAAAGTAGATTCGAGGATTACCCCGGCCGGCGTAACCTGCGCGGCCAGCCAGGCGGCAACGGCACCACCGAGCGAACGGCCGAAAATCACGATGTCGCCGGGTGCAATCCGGCGTTTAACAGTGAGATGGTCCCAGGCGGCCTGTGCATCGCGGTAGGTACCGGTTTCGTCCGGCTTTCCACCGCTGCGGCCGTAACCGCGATAATCGATAATAAAGACATTGGCGCCGAGCCGGTTAAAGATGGCAATCGACTCCAGCCGGTGAGAAATATTGCCGGCGTTACCGTGGAAAAACAGGATGGTGCGCGTGTCGCGTCCCGGAACATACCAGCCATGCAGAGCTACGCCATCGCTGGTTGTCAGCGCGACATCCTCGTAAGGCATGCCGGCATCGAGCGGCGTGGCCTGAAGCTGGCGTGTCGGTATGTCGGGGAAATACAGGAAGCGGCCCTGGAATCGCCAGACATAGGCAGCGATTCCGGCATAGAGCAGGGCAGCGAGCCCTAATAAGAGGAATAATGTGCGCATCGGTAAGGGTAACTATTAATGCATATTGTACTGCTGCTCGTCGTTGTACTCACCATCCTGGTTGGCCCGTCGATCTGGGTGCGGTCGGTACTGAGGAAATACAGCCAGCCGGCAGACCGCTATAGCGGCACCGGTGGCGAGCTGGCCCGCCATTTGCTCGACAACCTGGGCTTGTCAGATGTTGCCGTCGAGACGACGGAGGCAGGCGACCACTACGACCCGGCAGATTGCGCCGTGCGGCTCACCCCCGACAAGCACGACGGCCGCTCGCTGACCGCTATTACAGTGGCGGCCCACGAGGTGGGTCATGCGATGCAGGACCGCGACCGCTTCGCCCCGCTGCGCTGGCGCACGCGCCTGGTGGGCGTAGCAGCGGCTGGCGAGAAAGTCGGTGCCGGAATGCTGATGGTGGCCCCGGTGGCGGGGCTGCTGACGCGTGCCCCGATAACAGCGCTGTTGTTTGCCGGCGGCGGCCTGCTGAGCCTGGCTTCGGTTGCTGCGGTACACCTGGTGACATTGCCGACCGAGTTCGATGCCAGCTTTACCCGGGCACTGCCAATCCTGGAAGGCGGTGATTACCTGCAACCCGGAGACGCGCCGCACGCTCGCAAAATTCTTACTGCTGCGGCGCTGACCTATGTCGCGGCGGCGCTGATGAGCCTGCTCAACGTTGGTCGGTGGCTGGCGATTTTGCGGCGCTGACGCGCGAGAATGCGCGGTAGATCACACGATCACCCGGAGCCAGCCCAAGCCGCTTACTTGTTCCGGCGTTAAGCTCAAGCACCGCAACGGCATCACCCGCTGAACGGATCGATGCCAGCGAATGCGGCACCGTGTCCGCCTCGATATTGACGATAGTGCCGTCGGCGCGAATAAACAGCATGTCCAGCGACAGCAATGTGTTTTTCATCCACATGCTGATCTGTTGTGGCTGGTCATACAGAAACAGCATGCCGTAGTCGTCGGGTAGTGATTTCACATGCATCAGGCCGCGAGCCTTCTGCTGTCCTGTCAGTGCGAGATAGGCGACAAACCGGTGGGTGTCGCCAGCGGCGGTTTCAATGTGCAGTGGCGTGGCAAAAAAGCCGGCCAGGGCCGGGTCACGCTCGCCAGCTCCGGCGCATGCGTGCAGTGCCACGAGGGCTATCAGTAGCAATCGGATGATCACGATGCTTTGTTCGACACCTGTCGCTGTCCGCGGTTCGTCAAAAAAAGAAAAGCCCGGCAGCAGCCGCTGCCGGGCTTTATTTTACCTGCTACGCGCCCTTCAGTTGAGGATGCGCAGCTCCACACGGCGGTTACGGATGCGTCCCGGACGCGTGGAGTTGTCGGCGACTGGCTCGGATTCACCGTAGCCTTTCGCCGTGATGTTGTCGGCATTCACGCCCCTGGAGATCAGGTAGCGGCGTACCGATTCGGCACGGCGCTGCGACAGGTCACGGTTGAACTCGGCCGGGCCCGACGTATCGGTGTGGCCGGCGGCCTCCACTCGCAGGTCAGGGTTCCGGCGCAGGGTTTCCGCAGCCTCTTTGAGGATCGCAGTCGATTCATCAACCAGCTTGGCCGAGCTCAGCTCAAACTGCACGCCAGGCAGATCGATTTTGTCGCGAATCTCGCAGCCACGGACATCGATGCGCACGCCCATGGTTGTGTTCGGGCAGCTGTCGAGACTGTCGACGACGCTGTCGCCGTCGCTGTCGACCTCGCAGCCATCAGCCCCGACCTTTACCGAACGCGGAGTGCCGGGGCACTTGTCCATGTCGTCGGTAACGCCGTCACCATCGTTGTCAGCCGCCGGCGGGCAGCCACGCGCGTCAACTTTGGTGCCACGCGCGGTGTCCGGGCAGCGATCCTTGCTGTTGGCAACGCCATCGTTGTCACTGTCGAGCTCGCAGCCGTACTGGTCAACGCTGCTGCCCGCGGTGGTAGCCGGGCACAGATCGACATCATCGGCGACGCCGTCACCGTCGGCATCAGGCAGTGTCTTTGGTGTGCGTGCCGGCGCTTCACCCAGCGGCATGTAAAAGCCGATGGTTGTCAGCAAGTCGCCAAAGCTGCTCGGGTCATGCAGATCGAGCCGGTAGCGCACTTCGGCGCGGAAGCGCGACGCCGCATCGCCCAGCGGGGCAACCAGGCCCAGGCCAACCGAGCCCATAAAATTGTCGTAGTCCAGCTCACCAGCGACACTCGGATGCTCGACGATATCGTCGCGGATCCAGCCGGTGCCAAGCAGAACGTATGGCGTGACCAGGCCGCTGGTGTTGAGGCTGCGCAGGAAATCAACGCCGATTCCCATCATGTTCTGTTCGTTGAACCCGTCGTGCTGGCCGCCAAAAGCGGAAAACTCCAGTGCCCAGGCTTCGGCGATTTGCCTGCCGAGCCCGAGACTGACCGCCACGCCGGGATCAGCCGCGCGGTCCTTGTCTTCCCAGTTCATGCCAACCATCGGCGAGAAGTACCACTGCCCTTCGGGAACTATCCAGTCGGTTGCGGAAGCCGACTGAAGGGTCAGAAAACTGAGAAGTACAGTTGCCAGGACCATACATCTGTTCATAGGTTTGCTCCGTTATTCCTTGACTGACGTACCGCTTCGTACGCCTTGCACGATCGATGTGGCGCAAATGTACCACAAGGCTGCCAACAAATAATGCTTCTGATCACATTCCTGCGGCTGGCCGGGAGTTCGCTTTTTTCAGCCGGGCGGCGGTGAAACATGCTGGCTGCTGACCAGTTTGTTTCACGGCTCAGCTGCCCTGGCGGCCGACTACCGGTTGGGCGCGCACGGCCGCGGCCATGATTGAGCCGATGACTACCATCACGGCGCCACCTATCTTCAATCCGTCAAGTGGCTCTTCGAGGTCAAACCCCGGGAGCACGGCACCCAGCACCACCATCGCGACCAGCGTAAGTAAGGGAGCGATGGCGATAATGGCACTGACCCGTGAGGCTTCCAGGTGTTCGAGGGCTTCGGCAAACGCACCATAGGCGATCAGCGTGTTGATCGAGGCAAATGCCAGAAGCATCAGCGTAAGCCCGTCGACCTTGCTGATCTGCCCCGGATCCGAGCCGGGAAGAAAAATGAATACCGCTGCAATATAGATACACAGCAGGATGCTGTCCGAGCGCATGGTCCTGAGCAGCTGCTTCTGTGCCAGGGCATATCCGGCCCAGACTACGGCGGACAGGGCAACCAGCCAGATACCCTGCGACTGGTTGCCCGGGGCAAAGAACTCGCCCAGCTGCCGGTTGAAAAACAGCACCTGGCCGGACAGGAACACCCCCAGTCCGGCCCACTGCAGCGGGGAGAACCGCTCATTAAATACCAGCAATGCTCCAAGCAGCAGCAACACCGGTGCCAGCTGGACCACGATCTGTGCGGTGCCCGGTGTGACGTAATCCAGGCCCAGCAGGTAGAACAGGTAGTTGCCACACAGGCCGAGGATGGCGATGGACAGCAGCAGCCAGCCGGTCAGGCCCAACTGGCGCAGCCGCGGCCACCTGCGCCGGCGAAAGGCAAAGGCACCCAGCACCAATGTCGCCAGCAGGAAGCGGTACCAGGTAATGGTGACAGCATCCATCTGTTGCAGGGTAATTTTGAGCGCGATAGGCAACACGCCCCACATCAGGGCTGTTGTCAGGGCGAGCAGGGCGCCCAGCCTCCAGCGGCCGGAAGTCTCGTGCACTGTCTGACCCCCGGGTTCTAGTCGCCGGTTTCCCGGCCGAGCTTGCGCCATATCTCGCCAACCACGCGCAACGGGTCGGCGGCTGCAGCGGTGTCGATGTTTATGGCAAACACCCGCTCTTCGTCTGTCAGTGGCTGGGCATTGCGCTGCTGATACCCGAGCACCTCGACATCTGCCTCTGAAGCATCGCCGCCGTCCCACGCGCGCTGCGTGATGCGCTCACGCAGCGTGGTCGGGTCAGCAACGCATTCGAGGATGACGAGGCTGGCGGTCGACTGGCGGGCGAGATCGACAAACAGGCCACGCTGCTCCGACGTTAGCAAGGCGGCATCGACGATTACGTCAAAGCTGGCCGCAAGCACGTCGGCCGCGCGATCGCGCAGGTACCGGTAGGTTTGCTGCGTCGCTTCGGCGGTGTAGATGCCGGCGCCAGGGGCACTGTTGCTGGTATCCAGCGCGTCGATACCGTGCAGCCGCTTGCGCTCGATGTCGGAGCGCAGGCGGATTGCGGGTATCACGCTGGCCAGTCGCGAGGTGAGCCAGGTCTTGCCCGACCCGGTCAGTCCGTTGGTAATGATCAGCGCCGGAAAGCGTGGCCGGATAGCTCGTTCCGCCAGCGCCAGGTGCATGCGGTAGTGCCGCGCTGCGTCCATGTAGACCTGGCTGCCTGGTTCGTTTTGCTCAGCGCGAATTGCAGCGATCTTTGCCCGCACCATCGACGCATAAACAATGTAGAAACGCAGCAGGGCAGTACCGTTGTAATCGCCGGTCAGTTCCAGGTAACGGTTGAGAAAGCGCCACGCCATGTCGACGCGCTGCCGTGCCGCCAGGTCCATCACGAGGAAACCAACCTCTGACATGCAATCGCGCCAGCGCAGTGCCGGATCGAATTCTATGCAATCGAAGGCCACGATCTGGTTGTCGTACGCGGCCAGGTTCGACAGGTGCAGGTCGCCGTGATTCTCGCGTATCCGGCCGTCATGACGGCGCTGTTCGAAGCGCGGCCGCAGCAGTGCTACCTGGGTGGCGGTCCACTCGCCCAGCCGCAGCAGCGTGGAACGATCACCAGCATCATCGACCAGCGTATCCAGCGTGGTGAAATTGGCCATTGCTGGTTGCGCGATCGCTTCGACAGTGCCCCGGTCACTGGTGTCATCGGCCACTTTTGCCTGGTCGTGCATGGCGGCAACGGCAGCGGCAAGCTTGTCCATGTCGCCCAGTTCCAGGGAGCCGGCCAGCAGCTGCCGGTCGAGCTGGGAGTCCTGCTTGAACTCGCGCATCCGCACGGCATACTCGATTGCTTCAGGCGCGCTGCTGTCAGCGGCGACCTTCGGTGCCGATTCGCTGCCGGTGATGGCCACTACGGACTCGTAAAGCTGCGGGGATAAACGCTGGTTCAGGCGCAGTTCCTCTTCGCAAGCCTGGCGGCGCTGCCCGAGAGTGCTGAAGTCGAGAAAGCCGAGGGTGACCGGGCGCTTTATCTTGTAGGCATATTCACCGGTCAGCAGGACCCAGGAGACATGGGTTTCTATTGCCCGTACCTCGCTGACCGGGTGTGGCCACGCCTCGGGGCTGCACAGCCCCCGGATGAGCGGGGGCAGATTCTGGTGCGCTGCGTCGCTATGCATGATCGAGCCCTTCGTTCCCCTGTGAAACTACATTAATATGGACCGACAAGACGGCTGGTGCCCGTGGGGCGGCAATAACGTGAAGCCTACCGATACCTCTGATCCCGACTATTTCCACAAGGTGGTGGATTGTCAATGGGCCTGCCCGGCGCACACCAATGTACCGGAGTATATCCGGCTGATCGCGCAGGGTCGCTACACCGATGCGTACCTGCTCAATCGTGAGTCGAATGTCTTTCCCGGAATCCTCGGCCGGGTGTGCGACCGTCCCTGCGAACCGGCCTGTCGTCGTGCCCGGGTGGAAGACAAGCCGGTTGCCATTTGTCGCCTCAAGCGGGTCGCCGCGGATCTTAGTGACGAAGTTGCAGATCAGTTACCCCGGCGCCCGGCGCAGGGTAACGGCAAACGCGTTGCCCTGATCGGCGCCGGCTGTGCATCGCTGACCGTGGCCAATGACCTTTTGCCGCTGGGTTACGAGGTCGTTATATACGAGAAGCTGGGCGAAACCGGCGGGCTGATGCGCAGCAATATCCCGCGTTTTCGCCTGCCGCCGGAAATTCTCGACACCGAAATCAATGCCATAGTCGAAATGGGCGCAGAGCTGCGACTAAACGCACCTGTCGAGAGTCTCAAGGGTCTGCTGGACGAAGGATTCGACGCGGTATTCGTTGGCACCGGCGCGCCGCACGGCAAGAACCTCGAGTTGCCGGGTCGTTACGACACCGATCGCATCCATATCGGTATCGCCTGGCTCGAATCGGTGGCGTTCCAGCATATCGAGAGCATCGGTGAAAAGGTGCTGATTATCGGCGGCGGAAATACAGCAATGGACTGCTGCCGCAGCTCGCTGCGGCTCGGTGGCAAAGACGTCAAGGTCATGGCGCGCAAGCCGCGTCACCTGCTGAAGGCCTCTGACTGGGAGCTGGAAGACGCCGAAGAGGAGCAGGTTGAGCTGCTGCTGAACCATTCGCCGGAAGAATTTATCGTTGAAGACGGCCGGTTGACCGGTATGAAATTTGCGCGCGTCGAGTGGCACGATGACGGCAGTGGCCGGTTAAAAGCAAAAACACTCGATCACGTTGTTATTCCGTGCGATGACGTGATCCTGGCGATCGGCCAGGAAAATGCTTTTCCGTGGATCGAGCGCGATATGGGCATTGAATTCGATGAGTGGAATGTGCCGGTCGTCGACAAGAATACGTTTGAATCCACCAGGCCGGGCGTATTTTTTGGTGGTGATTCCGCCTTTGGCCCGAAGAATATCATCTGGGCCGTCGAGCATGGTCACCAGGCAGCGATTTCGATTCACAAGTACTGCCAGGGCGAATCGATGACCGAGCGGCTGCCGTATGGCATGAACCTGGCCAGCACAAAGATGAGCATTCATGAGTGGAGTTACAGCAACGACTTTGACCCGGCTGAGCGCCGGCTGATGCCCCATGTGAGCCTCAAGGAACGTTTCAAAAACCTCGATATTGAAGTTGAGCTGGGTTTTTCCTACGAACAGACGCTGACCGAAGTTGAGCGCTGCCTCAATTGCGATATCCAGACCGTGTTTGCTGCGAAACTGTGTATCGAATGCGATGCCTGCATCGACATCTGCCCGGTGGATTGCCTGACTATCACGCAGAACGGCGCCGAGCAGGAGTTGCGCACGCGGCTCAGCGCACCGGCAGAAAACACCAGCCAGGATCTTTACGTATCGGAAGACCTGCCACACACCGGGCGCGTGATGGTGAAAGACGAAAACCTCTGCGTGCACTGTGGCTTGTGCGCCGAACGTTGTCCCACGGCTGCGTGGGACATGCAGAAATCCGAGTTGATCATTCCGTACGCTACTGACGAGGCGCAATGTCCGAAGGAACAAAAAGCCGGGTAAACGACTTCGTCATCAAGCTGGCCAACGTTAATGGCACCGGCTCGGCCAGTGCCAACAGCCTGCTGATGAAGGCCATATTCCGCATGGGTATACCGGTGATGGGGAAAAACTATTTCCCGTCCAATATCCAGGGATTGCCGACATGGTATGAAGTTCGTGTTACCAGTGACGGGCACACCGCGCGGTCCGGCAGTGTCGATTTTGCCGTTGCCATGAACGCCCAGACCTACCCGCAGGACCTTGCCGAAGTGTCGCCGGGCGGCTACCTGCTCTATGACTCCACCTGGCCACGTAGTCGCGTTTTGCAGCGCGACGACATCACTGTGCTGGGCGTGCCGCTGGCGCAGCTGTGCAACGAGACGTTTGACGGGGCACGGGCGCGCATACTGATGAAGAACGTTTGCTACGTTGGCGCGCTGGCCGCATTGCTCGACCTGGATCTCGACGTGATACGGCAATTGCTGGAGGAAACTTTTGCCAGCAAGAAAGCGTTGGTGGCCGGAAACCTGACGGCAATTCAGCTCGGTTACGACTACGCTCGTGAAAACTTCGACTGCCCGCTGCCGCTGCGCGTCGAGCCGCTGGACAGGACTGCCGGCCATATCATGATCGATGGTAATACCGCGGCGGCGCTCGGGTGTGTTTATGCCGGTGCAACCGTTGGCGCGTGGTATCCGATTACGCCGTCGACCTCGCTGATGGATGCATTCAAGGCATTCTGCTATCGCTTCCGGCGTGACCCGGAAAGCGGCGAAAAGAATTACTGCATCGTGCAGGCCGAGGATGAACTGGCCGCCATAGGCATGGTGCTTGGTGCAGGATGGAACGGCGCACGCGCATTTACGCCAACAAGCGGGCCCGGCATTTCACTGATGAACGAGTTTATCGGCTTTGGCTATTTTGCCGAGATTCCTGCGGTGCTGTTCAATGTGCAGCGGGTTGGGCCGTCGACCGGGATGCCCACACGCACCCAGCAGTGCGACCTCACGACCTGCGCCTACGCTTCGCATGGTGACACCCGCCACCCGTTGCTGTTGCCCGCCGATCCGCGGGAGTGCTTCGAATTTGCTGTAAACGCATTCGACCTGGCCGAGCGTCTGCAGACGCCGGTGTTTGTGCTCAGCGATTTGGATATCGGCATGAACGACTGGATGGTGCCGGAGCTGCAGTGGGACGACTCCTACGTGCCGGATCGTGGCAAGGTGCTGAGTTCGGCAGAACTCGAGCAGGCAGAGCAGTTTTACCGCTACACCGATGTGGATGGCGATGGCATCTGCTATCGCAGCCTGCCTGGTGTGCACCCGAAAGGAGCCTATTTTCTGCGTGGTTCCGGTCACAACGAGCGCGCGGAATACACCGAGGATGCGGAAGAATACAAAGCGGTTGTCGATCGCCTGTTGCGCAAGTGGGAAACGGCTAAAGAACTGGTGCCGGAGCCGGTCGTATCCGGGGCAGGCAACCGCCTGGGAATTATCTCCGTTGGCTCGTGCGACGGAGCCGTACGTGAGGCAACCGAGTTGCTGGCACAGAAGGGCGTGCCGCTGGACTACCTGCGTGTGCGGGCATTCCCGTTCCATGAAAGCGTTCGTCAATTTATCGATGAGCACGAGCGGATCTATGTAATCGAGCAGAACCGTGACGGGCAGCTGCGCACATTGATTATTAACGAGCTGGAACCTGACCTGGCCAAACTGGTGCCGCTGCTGCATTACAGCGGGCTGCCGATCGACTGTCGTTTTATAGTCAGGGAAATTGAGTCGGATATTGCCGCGGGGGTGGCAGCATGAGCTTTATTCGCAAGCCCGATATCCGCTACAAGGGCCAGCGTACCAACGCGCTCGGCCTGACGCTGCGTGACTATGAGGGTGGCATGTCCACGCTGTGCGCAGGCTGCGGTCATGACTCCATAACTTCGGCGCTGGTGCAGGCTTTTTTCGAGCTCGATATTGAGCCATACCGTGTTGCCAAGCTGTCCGGTATTGGCTGCTCGTCAAAAACGCCGGCATATTTTCTCAGCCAGGCGCACGGGATTAACGCGGTCCACGGCCGTATGCCGGCTGTTGCCACAGGCGCCAACGCCGCTGCGCGTGACCTCTACTACATCGGTGTGTCTGGTGATGGCGATTCGCTGTCGATCGGGTTGGGGCAGTTTGCCCATGCCATGCGGCGCAACCTGCACATGCTGTACCTGATCGAAAACAACGGCGTCTATGGCCTGACAAAGGGCCAGTTTTCCGCCAGTGCCGATATCGGCAGCAAGGCGAAGAAAGGCGAAATAAACGAGCAGCGCCCGATTGACCCGGTCAAGACGGCCCTGGCCATGGGCGGTACATTTGTCGCGCGTGGATTCTCCGGCGACAAGGATCAGCTGCTGCCGATGCTCAAGGCGGGCCTCAAGCACGACGGCTTTGCCATGATCGATGTGCTGTCGCCCTGCGTGACCTTCAACGATCACGAGGACTCGACCAAGAGCTACGCTCATACCCGGCAGTTCTATCATCCGGCTGTGCATGCCGATTTTATCCCGCCTGCGGAACCGATCCGCGCGGGCTACGACGAGGGAGAAGCGGTGCCGGTGCAGCTGCACGACGGCAGCCAGGTGCTGCTGCGGAAAGTCGCGCCGGATTACGACCCGCACGATCGCGCGGCTGCAATGTCTTATCTCGAGCGCCACGAACAGGCCGGCGAAATTGTTACCGGCCTGCTGTATATCGAAGAGCATCGGCCGACCATGCATGCTATCAATCAGACCGCCGCGACGGCATTACGCGATCTCGATTACTCCGTGCTGAATCCGGGCGCGGCAGCATTGGCTGAGTTGCAGAAGCGATTTCGCTAAAAGAATAATCGTCGGGCGCTGCCGGTTCGACTCCTTAGAATTGCATCGTGCGGGTTTGTTCGCGGCTGAAGCCGCTCCTGCACGTATGAATTACATCGTGCGGGATTTGTTCGCGGCTGAAGCCGCTCCTACTGACGGTTTGCGTCCGCCTGCACCATCGCAAGGCAACGGCGGTCACCTTCCAGGGTATCGCGCAGCCCGCGTTCCAGTATCGGGTGCAGCTTGCCGGGCTGCGCCAGCGCTCCCTGCAGACGCTGGATACTGGTGTCACTGCAGCCACGCGGTATCAAACGGACGAATTCGCGCAGAAAGGCATCGTCACGACTGTCGCCAAGCCGGCCGAGCGCCGACAGCAGTTGATCGGCAAACATTTCGTGCAGTGCACGCTGATGCAGCGGAAACAATGCGCGCATGCCGTAGCGCAGCTGACCGAGCGGCATGAAATCCGCTTTCCCGAGGATGCCATCAATCCAGGCCTTCTTTATCTGTGCATCGGGCCGGATGACGTTGGCGCTTATCGCGCGGTGGCGGCCACGGTCGGACTGATCGCGCAACGACTGGACATCTGTGCGCGCCACATGATCGCCAAAGGCGAATGCATTGAGGCGTGTGAGGATATCCCAGCGGCGGTCGGTATCGATGTCGATGCCTGGCGGAATCCGGTGACCATCGAGAAATGCTTCCAGGTGCTGCAGATGCGAGGGCGTCATTGCCAGCCGTACGAAGGCGTCGAGCCAGATCTTCTGGCGCTGGCTGCCAGCAGGTGCCGCTGTCAGGGCCTGCCATGCAGCTGCCTCCAGCTGCTGCAGGGCCGCTGCAGCAAGAGGCTTGCGGTCGTCGGCAGCGCGCAGCAGAAAATGCTGCATATCGCCCATGCTGCGTGACAGCTGCAGCGCCAGCAGATTGTCCTGCTCGTTAATGGCATGCTGCGCGACCATGTTGGTATAAGCACTTAGAGAAAAGCGGGCGTTGCGCACCATTTCCGCCAGGCTCTGCCACAGCATCGCGCGCGCAAGAGCATCGTCGATCCGGATGATAGTCGTGCCGAAGTTGCGCAGCGTCGTGCTATCGAGGTCAGTGCGCACGAAGCTCCAGTCGCCATGGTTGACCAGCGTCATGGCCGGGCATTGCTGTCCGGCTGCCGCATCGATGGCGGTGTGCTCGCCTTCTGCCGCCACGGCAATGACAGTTGACCGGCCGGAATGATCAAACAGGGCGACCTGTAGCCGGTGCGGGCGCAGCGGAACCCCACCGGGGGCCGACTGCTCCAGTACCAGTGAGCTGATCCGGCCATTCTGGCACTGCAGCTTTGCAGAAAGCGTATTGACGCCAGCCTGTCGCAGCCAGGCCTCCTTCCATTCGGCAAGATCGATGCCGGCACTTTGTTCCAGTGCCGTAATGAAGTCTTCCAGCGTGGTATTGCCGCCAGCATGATCGGCAAGATACCGTCGTGACCCGGCGGCAAACGCATCGGCGCCGACGAAGTGCGACAACTGCGTCAGAGCGGCAGCACCTTTCTGGTAGGTGATGGCGTCGAAGTTGGCGAATGCTATATGAGTATCCTCGACCTGCACATCGATCGGGTGACGGCTCTGGCGCTCGTCAGCGCGGTACCCTCTTTGCTTCGCGCCGGCAAAGAAGCGCTGCGCCGGGTTGTCGAAATCGGTTGTTGCCTGCAGTGCAAGATTTGATACGTGGGTGGCAAAGGCCTCTTTCAGCCACAGCCCGTCCCACCAGCGTGGTGTAACCAGGTTGCCAAACCACATGTGCGCCATTTCGTGCAGTAACACTTCCGCATGACGCTGGCGTTGTTCTGCTGTTGGTGTGGTGCGGGTTACGTAGAATTCGTTGTAGGTAACCGCGGCAACGTTTTCCATCGCGCCGATATTGAGGTCCGGCACGATCAGCTGGTCGTATTTGCCAAACGGATAAGCGATGCCAAACAGTTTTTCGTAAAACCCGAAACCATTGCGGGTCAGTTCGAACCATTCATCGGCGTTTACGTAACGTGCCAGCGTAGGCCGCGCGAAAAGACGCAGCGGCACTGAACCGGACTGAGCCTCCCATACGGTATATGGCCCGGCATGCAGGGCAAAAAGGTAGGTACTGAAGGGCTGTGACTCGGCAAATTCCCATTCGCGGATACCGGGGCTCATGATGGTGACCGCGCTGGCGCTGGTGGCACTGACTACCTCCCAGTCGGCAGGGGCAGAAACCGTGAGGCGATATCGTGCCTTGAGATCCGGCTGGTCAAAACACGGAAAGAGCCGGTTCGCGTCGTATGGCTCAAAATGGGTGTAAACGTAGACCCGGCCATCTTCTGAATCGCGGGTCCGCTGCAGCCCGGCGCCATCGCTGCTATAGGGATGTGAATAGTGGATGACGACCTTGTTCCGGCCGGCCTGCAGATACTGCGACTCGAGTCCGATCCATGCGCCGTTGTAGCTGACTTTGCTCTCAATACTATTTATTTCAACTGCGTAAACAGTGCCGCCCTTGAAGTCCAGCGACAGCTGCGACCGGGCGGTGGCCAGCGTAAATTCGGCGACTACGGTGCCGATGTATTCCGGCGCGTCCGCATCCAGCGCCAGGTCGATGTGATAGCGCACATCGGAAACGAGGCCGCTCCGGTAGCGCGCCTGCTCTGCGGTCAGAACCGGTGAGCTATCGCGCTGCACGATTGCTGATTGCGTTGATAGCGAGCATGCCTGGCACTGTATGACCAGTAGCGCTACCGCGAGGACTCGTGGCTTTGGCATAAATTAATCGACTGGTTGTCGGCATCGGCAGATACAAACACAATTCAATGCAGCGGGAAAGCATGATTGGTGCAGTGCGGTGTCGGTCGCCCGGGCGGGCCGCGCGAAAATGCGATCATAGGCCTGGCGGCCGGAAACCGGAGATTGGCATGCGAGTTGCTACGTTGTTACTGGTTGTATTGTTACCGGCCTGCGCCACCGTGCCTGACGCGGTTGAATTGCAGGAGCAGGTGGCCGCGATCGAGCGGGGATTCGCCGCCACCATGCGCGAGCGTAACTTTGCAGCTTTTCAGTCTTATCTCGCCGATGACGCGATATTCATGGCCGGCAAACAGCCCTTGCGTGGCAAGGCGGCGGTGTCTGAAGTGTGGGCGCGTTATTTTGAGGGCGCGGCTGCGCCGTTTTCGTGGCAGCCGGAAACAGTGGTGGTGCAGGATTCCGGCCGTCTCGCGCTGAGTACCGGACCGGTCTACGGCCGCGACGGTGAGCAAGCCGGTATATTCACCTCGATCTGGCGCCGCCAGGCCGATGGCCACTGGCGCATCATTTTCGACAAGGGCGGCTGTGTCTGCAACTGACGATACCCGGAGAGAAACCCGATGAATACCACGATACAGGCGATTTCCACTGCCGGCCTGGCAATTTCTTTTGTGCCGGCCGTTCTGGTTGTGGCGATCCTGTATCGCTGGTGTAGTACGGGTGGGGATGCGATATACGCGCTGGTGCGTATGCTGATCCAGCTACTGCTGATCGGCTTTGTGCTGGTGTATATCTTCGCGGCCGAAAATGCCTGGCTGATACTGGGTGTGCTCTCAGTGATGCTGGTTGCCGCAAGCTGGATCGCAATGCGTCCGCTGCGCAAGAAACGGCCCGGGCTTTACCTGCACGCAGGCGTGGCGATTCTGGCAGGCGGCGGTGCGACGCTGGCGCTGGTCACGCAGCTGGTACTCGACCTGCAGCCATGGTTCATGCCGCAGTACGTGGTGCCGCTGGCAGGGATGATCTTCGCCAATTCCATGAACGCGGTCAGCCTGGCCGGCGAAAGGTTCGAGTCTGACCTGGCCGGTGGTAAAGACCCGGATGGCTGCCGGGCCGCCGCGCTGCAGGCGGCAATGATCCCGGTCATCAACTCATTGTTCGCCGTTGGTATCGTGGCATTGCCGGGGATGATGACGGGTCAGATACTCTCTGGCGTATCGCCATTTATTGCCGCCAAGTACCAGATCGTGGTCATGTGCATGATCTTCGGCTCTGCCGGTCTCTCGGCGGCAATTTACCTGTTCATGACCGAAGCAATGCCGCCAGAGGATGCGGCGACCGCGTGATGGTTGCGGTCGGGTCCGCCCCCGCTAGCCGGGGAAGATGATTTCGCCGACCTGGGTGAAATCAGCGACGAAGTGAGCGGTGATGCCACGCCGGACGTAGTCCGGCAGCTCTTCGAAGTCGCCCTCGTTGGCTTCCGGCATGATGATGCGCTTTATTTTTGCGCGGCGGGCGGCAACGACTTTTTCGCGTATACCGCCGACCGCCAGTACCTTACCCGTCAGTGTCATCTCGCCGGTCATCGCCAGTGCCGCGGGAATACGCCGGCGCGATGCCAGTGAAAGTAATGCGGTGGTCATGGTGATGCCCGCACTGGGGCCATCCTTCGGGGTCGCGCCGGCCGGAACATGCAGGTGGATGTAGGCCTTTTCGAAAAAATCGTGGTCGATATCGAATCGTTCCGCGTGTGAAATTGAATAGCTGTAGGCAATCTCGGCGGATTCGCGCATCACATCGCCAAGCTGGCCGGTCAGCTTGAAACCACGGCTGAACTCGTGAATACGTGTCGCCTCGATCGCCAGCGTATCGCCGCCAAGCGGCGTCCATGCCAGCCCGGTAACCACGCCAACGCCGCTCATGCGTTTGCTTTCGCGAAACACCGGCCGGCCGAGGTATTCCAAAACATCAGCCTTGCGTACCCGTATCGGTGGTTTTGTCTTTTCCAGCAGTTTGATCACCGCCTTGCGCACGATGGTGCCCAGCTGTTTTTCCAGCTTGCGCACGCCGGCCTCGCGCGCATAACCCTCGATCAACAATCGCACGGCAGCGCGGTCGATACGCAGCTTGCTCTTGTCGATGCCGGCCCGTTGCAGCTGACGCGGCAGCAGGTGGCGGCTGGCGATGGCAAGTTTTTCAGTGGTCAGGTAGCCGGACAGGCGAATTGTCTCCATGCGGTCCAGCAGCGGGCCGGGAATCGTGTCGAGCTGGTTTGCGGTACAGATAAACAGCACTTTGGAAAGATCGAAGCGCACGTCGAGATAGTGATCCAGAAATGAATCGTTTTGCTCCGGGTCCAGTACCTCAAGCAGCGCGGACGCCGGGTCACCACGATACGACGCGCCGATCTTGTCTATTTCATCGAGCATGATCACCGGGTTGGCCGAACCGGTTTCCTTGATGCCCTGGATGAACTTGCCCGGCATGGCGCCGATGTAGGTGCGACGGTGGCCCTTGATCTCGGCTTCGTCGCGCATGCCGCCGACAGAGAAACGGTAGAAGTCCCGTCCCAGCGCCTCGGCAATGGACCGTCCCAGCGATGTCTTGCCGACGCCGGGCGGGCCCACCAGCAGCAGGATCGAGCCGGCGATTTCGCCACGCATGATGCCGACACCGAGAAACTCGATGATGCGCTGTTTTACGTCGTCCAGCGCCTCGTGGTCGCGGTCGAGCACCTTGCGGGCCCGGGCCAGATCGAACTGATCGTCGGTGTACACACCCCACGGCAGCGAGGTGAGCCAGTCGAGGTAGTTGCGGGTTACGGCGTACTCGGGCGAACCGGTTTCGAGCATGCCGAGTTTTTTCATCTCCTCGTCGAGGCGCGTTTTTGCATGCTCGGGAAACTCGCGCGCCGCGATGCGCTCGCGGAACTCGTCCAGCTCGGCGGTGCGGTCATCCTTTGAGATGCCCAGCTCTTTCTGGATTGCCTTCAGTTGCTCACGCAGGAACATTTCGCGCTGGCGGCCCTGCAGTTCTTCCTCGACCTGCTTGCGTATGGCCATCTGTGAGCGTGCGACTTCAAGCTCTTTGTTCATCAGGCTCAAGACCCGCTCGAGCCGCGGCAGGATACGCACTGTTTCCAGAACTTCCTGCAGTTCCTTGCGGCTGGCAGTGGTCATTGCTGCGGCAAAATCGGCGAGCTGCGAGGGCTCGTTGGGATTAAAGTGCTGCAGGAACACCTGCAGCTCCTCGCCGTAAAGCGGGTTCAGCGGCAGCAGTTCCTTGATGGTGTTGATAATCGCAACGGCATAGCCTTTTATTTCTTCGGCTCGCGCATAACGGGTTTCGGGGAAATAGGTCACGCTGGCGGTATAGGGTTGTTTACGTGATATCCAGTCGCCGATACGAAAGCGCTGCAGCCCCTCGAGCAGTACCTGCAGCTGGCCATCGGCGCGCTGCACCCGGTGCAGCCGGCAGGCGGTCCCCATGCGGTGAAAATCAGTCGGTACCGGCGGCTGCGCGGCGCCGTCACGCAACAGCACAATCCCTACTATCTTTTGCTCAGTCTCGAGCACCGCGCGTATCGTGGCTTCCCATTGCTCATTTATTACCAGCGGTATCGCCTGTCCGGGAAAGAACGGCCGCGCCTCGACGGGCAGCAGGCTGATCGACGGTGGCAGAGTCTCGGAGGCAAGAATGATGCCGCTGCCGGGGCCCGGTTGTTCGGTGGTTTCTGTGTCTGAATCCTGTTCAATATCCATCGGCGCGATTGTAACAGAGCTGTCGGCGTCTCAGATTTGATCCAGCAGCAATTCCAGCTGCCGGTAGTGCGAGCCTTTCCAGTAAACCTGCTGGCAGCTTTCGCACTGCCAGAATTCGTCGAAGGCAACGAGCACCGAAAAGGGAACGCGATCGATAATGTCGCCGTCATCGGCAACACGCAGGGCGCCATTGCATTCCATGCAGCGCGAGAACGGCCGCAGGCTGCGGCGCAGGTCAAAGGTGTCGACGATTTCGCGCAGCTGCTCCGGCGGGTCCGTATCGCGCACCCAGTAGCCATGCGTCACCCGGGCATGCTTCAGTATTCCCTTGTCGCGCGTCAGTATCGTGCGTTTGTCGCGACCGGCGATTTCGATGATCTCCAGGTCATCCAGGTCATTGCGGTAGACGCTGTCGAATCCGGCCAGCCGCAGCAGCCGCGCCAGCTTGCCGAGGTGCACATCCAGCACAAAGCGCAGTTGGCGCAGTGGTCGCGGCCGCAGCCGCGTGGCGGGAGAGATATCGAGGCGTTCGAATACCGGAAAGACGGCAACACGCTCACCGCCTTCCAGCCGGTGAGAAAACTCGACCGGGATATCGCCTACCAATATCAGGTCGACTTCGGTGTGCGGCACGCCCAGCGCCTCGATAGCGTCCTTGACCGCCGGTGTGCCGCTGAACTCATGGACGAATGAGAGCCGCTGTTTGTCTGCAGGCAAAAAGTCGTTCAGTTCCTCGTAGAATCGGAATTCGGCGCGTCGTGTTTTCGGGGCGTGCGGGTCAGTCATCAGGCACTAAAAAGCCAGGCCCTGTGGGCCTGGCTTCTGATTGACGTCTGGAAAAATCAGCTTCGCAAAAACGCATACAGCCTGTCTTTGTGCACCAGGCGCTTCTTTTTCAGTTCTTCGAGATAAAAATGATCGCGCGGTTCGACACACTGCTCGATGCGGATGACTTCTCTGTTTATTCGTGTGTAGTTTTCGACCAATCGCGCAAAGTCGAGGTCTGCTGTCTTCAGCTTGTCAATTTGTTCGGTGTGTTCCGGGAATTCGTGGTAGATGTCGTGATTCTGACCATACATGCTGTCGAGGTTCATCCCCTCCGATTCTGCGAGCATATATCGCGCCCTCCTGTATTGGTTTGAAAAGGCGTGCGGCACCGGGGCCGCTCCAGCTGCTGACGCGCCGGCAACGCGTCTGCTCCCGAGTGTAATGCAAAGCCCGCGCTGGCCAAATATTGCAGCGCAATATCGGCGGCGGTCAGCCGGGAAAGGACGTGGATGACGGCGACGTGAAAACCCCGCCGCCGTAGACGGCGCTCAGCCGCGGCGGAAGCCGCGCAGCAGCGTCACGATTTCTTCGCGGTTTTCGGCGTGGCTGGATTTGGCCTGCAGGGCTTCGGCGTAGCCGAGGGAATCCAGGCCGCTGAAGAACTTCATCACAGCGTTGTTGCCGGCTTCGATGGTCACCGATACATCGGCGCCGTGAGCCAGCAGGAAACGCACGACATCAGGTTCGTTGTAGAGGATGGCCTCGTGCAGCGGCGTGTGCCCGGTCAGGCTGCGCTGGTTAAGGTCACATCCCAGTGCAATCAGGTGGCCGGCGGTTGCCAGCACACGATGCGGGTCGAAACCTTCGACACCATAGCCACGCAAGGTCTGGCCGAGTGCGTTGACGTCGCGGTCCATAACCGGGCAGCTGGTCCAGGACTCGACCCGCCAGCCGGCCAGCGTGCGCGGCAGCAGTGGAACCCTGTCACTGGCAGAGAAACTCAGCACCGTGTTGGCGTCGGCCTTGTACACCATGGTTACGGCCATCGCGGTATAGCCAATCGTACCGAGCACAGCTGCGGCCGTCACAGTCATTAAGAGTTTCTTCAGCATCCTCAAGATTCCTTTCAGTGAAGTGCGCGAACAATACCGCAGCACACCAGTTTTGTCTGCGAACCAATACTAAATATCGTCATAAAACGTGCCGGCTTTAGACATTCTGTTAAGTCAAAAACACGTAGTTGCTGCAGTTGAAAGTAGAACATTCACCCGCAGGGCGACCTGTTATGTTGAATTACAACTGTCTTTGATGGACGATTCAGCAGGCGCATGGGAGGGCTTATGAATACACCGCTCATTGAATCGCCGGCCGGCGTGATGACCGTGCTGATCGCCGTGGTCGGATTCTGGTTCTGGCTGGAGAAGGCCACGCGATGGAAAGTGTTCAACTACCTGCCGCCGCTGATATTCATCTATGCAACACCGGTTTTCCTGTCGAACCTGGGCCTGATCCCGTTCAAGAACGGTGCGTACGACTTCCTGCGTACCTACGGGCTGCCGTTGTTTATTGTGCTGATGCTGATAAAGGTCGACGTCGTCGGCGCGGTGCGCATCATGGGCAAGGGCGTGTTCGTCATGCTGATTGGCAGCATCGGCGTCGTGCTCGGCGGGGTGGTGGCGTACACGCTTGGCCAGCTGCTGACCACGCCGGACGGCTTTGTCCTGAAGTTCCCGTTACCCGAGGACAGCTGGAAGGCTTTCGGCACGCTGTCGGGCAGCTGGATCGGAGGTACCGGCAACATGACAGCAGCGCATGCTGCACTGGACGGTACCGGCGAGCACATGACAATGGCCGCTGCCGCAGACCAGCTGGTGTACCTGGTGTGGCTGCCGATACTGCTCGGTTCGAAAGCCTTTGCCGAGCGCTTTAATCGCTGGGCCCGCGTGTCGCCTGATCGCATTGCCATGATGGACCAGGCTGCTGCGGAGCTGGACCACAGCGAGGATGCGCCCACCATGACCTCGCTGCTTTACCTGGCACTGCTGGCGCTGGCCATTACCTGGGTATCGATGGCGCTGTCAGACAAGCTGCCGCCCGTTTACCTTGCCGGCGCACAGGTGATCAGCGCCAGCACCTGGCTGATCCTGCTGGTGACCACATTCGCCCTTGTGGCATCGACTACGCCGGCGCGCTCGCTGCCGGCTGCACACCCGATCGCCATGGCAATAATCTATGTGTACGTCGCGCGTATCGGTGCAACGATGGACCTGAGCAACGCCAGTCTCGAATCCATCGGTGCCTTTGCCCTGATGGCCTACGTGTGGATTTTTATTCACGGCGCATTCGTGCTGGCGGCCGCCTGGTTTTTCCGTGTCGACGTGCACACATTGGCGATTGCTTCGGCCGCCAACATTGGTGGTGCCGCGTCTGCACCGATTGTCGCGGCACATCACCGCGAATCGCTGGTGCCCGCATCCATACTGATGGCGATGATCGGTTACGCACTGGGCAATTACCTGGCGATACTCACCGGCAGGCTGGGGCAGGTATTGGGCTGACGTCAGTCGTCGTTGCCGGGCTGAAATGCCGACTGCAGATCTTTCTGCGTTTGTGGCGGTACCGGGTCGTAGTGACTGAAGTTCATCGTGTAGGAGCCTTCGCCGCCCGTGATGGATTTCAGCCGCGACTGGTAATCGTTCAGTTCAGCCAGCGGTACCTGACCGGCAATAGCCACTTCGCCACTCGGCCGCACGGTGTTGCCGCTGATGCGGCCACGACGCGCTGACAGGTCACCGGCGATATCGCCCATGGAATCGCTCGGGGCCAGGATCTCGATATTAACGATGGGTTCAAGCAAAACCGGTTTGGCCTTGCTGACCGCCCCGGTAAAGGCCTTTTTGCCGGCTGCTACAAAAGCGACTTCCTTGGAATCGACCGGGTGGTGTTTGCCGTCGTAAACGGTGACCCGGATATCCTGCAGCGGAAAACCGGCGACCGCCCCTTCCGCAAGCACCTGGCGGACCCCTTTTTCAACCGCCGGAATAAACTGTGATGGTATCGAGCCGCCTACGACCTTGTTCTTGAACTCAAAGCCCTCATCGCGTGCGAGCGGCTCTATGCGCAGGAAGACTTCACCAAACTGGCCGGCACCGCCGGTCTGTTTCTTGTGACGGTGATGCCCTTCCGCACTGGTGCGAATGGTCTCGCGGTACGGAATGCTCGGGGGGTGAGTCTCTATCTCAACGTTGTAGCGCTCCTTCATGCGCTCCATCACGATGCGCAGATGCAGCTCTCCCATACCGCGCAGCACAGTCTCGTTTGCCACGGCGTTGTGCTCGATTACCAGGGTCGGGTCTTCCGCCGCCAGCTTGTGCAGCGCTTCGGAAATCTTCTGTTCGTCACCACGGCGTGTCGGCTCGATGGCCAGGCCATACATCGGCGGTGGCGCTGCAGCTGGTTCGAGGTGGTAATTATCTTCGTCGTGCGAATCGTGCAGCACCGAATCGAATTCGATCTCGTCAATCTTGGCTACGGCGCGTATGTCGCCGGGGATGCCACGTGATACTTCTACGTGCTCCTTGCCCTGCAGCGCCAGCAGATGCGCCACCTTGAACGGCTTGCGGGCATCGCCGATGTACAGCTGTGTATTTGGTGTGATCGTGCCCTGGTGGATACGGAAGATGCCGAGCTTGCCGACAAACGGGTCGACGGTTACCTTGAACACGTGCGCCAGCGCGTGCTTGTCGGGGTCAGGCGCAACATCGACGGGAACGGCTTCGCTGCCTTCGCCCTTGAGAAAATGCGGTGGATTGCCTTCCATCGGGTTTGGCATCAACTTTTCAAAAACATTCAGCAGTTGCTTCACGCCGACACCGGTCTCGGCCGAAGTAAAACAGATCGGCACCAGGTGTCCCGAACGCAGCGCCTGCTCGAAGGGATCGTGCAGCTGCTCCAGACTCAGTTCTTCGCCCTGTTCCAGGTAGATCTCCATCAGTTTTTCGTCGACCTCGACAACCTGGTCGATCATCTCGGTATGAGCGGCCGCCACCGAGGCGAAGTCGGTTTCTTCCTCTGACATCTCGAAAAAGCAGTCGGCAACTTTGGAGCCACCGCCAGCCGGCAGGTTCAGCGGCAGGCATTCATTGCCGAATACTTCTCTCACCTGTCGCAATACGCCGTGCAGGTCGGCATCGGGCGCGTCGATCCGGTTGATAATCACCATGCGGCACATACCGTATCCTGCGGCTGCCTCCATGATGCGCTGTGTCGAAAGCTCCACGCCCGACTGCGCGTTGACCACAACTGCGACGGTCTCGGCGGCCGGCAGTACTGCGATTGAGCGGCCGAGGAAATCGGGGTAACCCGGCGTGTCGATCAGGTTTACGTGGATATTATCGTGGTCAAAGTGACACAGTGAAGTTTCCAGCGAGTGACCGAGTTCTTTTTCCTTCGGGTCAAAGTCGCACACCGTAGTGCCGCGACTGAGTTCACCTTTGCTGGGGATGGCACCGGCTGCTTCCAGCAACGATTCGGCCAGCAGGGTTTTTCCGGCGCCGGCATGGCCGGCGAGCACAATGTTGCGAATTTGCTGCGAGGTGTATTTGCTCACTCTTGTCTCTTCAGATAGTTCGATAACGGCGGGTCGCGCCACCCCCTGACGCGAACAGTCAATACTACGCTGCGCGCACACGGTCGCCAAGATTCCCCGGTGCCGCTTGACGCAGCGCGGAAAATCCGGGCAAAGTAGTGCGGAAACGTGATCATGGTCACGAAATACCCTGTTTTTTCAGGCATATACTCGGAACAGGGTGTTTACCGCGGAGTCTAAACAGGCAATGGGTGACAAGACCAGGGTAGTTACAGTCGCGAACCTGCGTGAGTTCTTTCACGACTCACTGGATGCCGCGCTCGCCAATCAGCGGGTAGCAGCGGCAGACCAGACTGCCTATTACATCGTCAACCTGCTTACACTATTTTCGCGGTCCGAAGAACTCTACGACGAAGCAGACGCTGGTGGTCGCTCGATCCGTCCGCTCGCTTTCATGCTGGCCGATGCCCTCGAAGCCAACTCGGTACATGACCGTGACCGCGCATTGCGCAGGCTCGGCGATGTTGCGCTTTTCATGGCTGGCTTTTTTGCGCACAGTTTCAGCCGCCGGCTGGTCGACGTCGACTACTACATCTCGATGGGCGGCGGTGCCTATGGCCATCTTTCCGAGAGCACCCGCGATTTTTCCGCTTTCCGCGAAGTCTTTGTCGAATTGGCGGAGAAGTTTCCCGCTTTTGTCGATGTATTGAATGAAGTCAGCGCGATGGCGTGCGGCAATAATGACGAAGACGTGTTGCGGTTGTACGAGATCTGGATACGTACCGGCAGCCCACGGGCGGCGGCGCAGTTGCGCTGCCTGGGTGTAGAGCCCAGTTTCTTTGCGGTAAGCCTGAGCTCCCAGTGAACGCTCAGGCCAATCTGCCGGGCGGCATCCAGCAGCTGTTGCAACAGATCTACGATGTGTCGGCCGGACATGATGTGGCCGATTTCCTGATCACCGACCGCGGCCTGGCTGACGCGCTGCACGGCGCCGCGGGCCATCGCGCGGTTAAGGAAAAACTTCTGGTCGCCGAAGATGGCGAGTATGTCGACCTGAGTCTTTACCTGGATGCCGGTCTGCTGCGACGTTTGCAGGCGCGCAATCCACTGGTCGACCTGCATCATCTCAACCTGGCGGATTTCTGCCTGGTCGTCGAAGGCATCAGCCATTTTCTGTACCTGGCCTGGAATGCACGCCACGACAAGAGCGTCACGCTCATGGAGCTGGAGATGCAGGCCGAAATCGACAAGTTCGTCATGGCGCTGCACCTGCTGTCGCGCCAGGGAGCTGGCGATGCCGGCGAGCTGCATCGCCGCCTGTTCGACACGCCGCGTTTCGATCCACAGCTCGGTGAGCAGGCGCTGGAGCGCTATCGTCACGCCAGCATGTACGCCGGCAAATACTGCAGGGCGCTGTATCGCCGCTTTCTGCGCCGGGTACGGCGGCCGGGAATGCTGTGTGAGCTGCGGCGGTTTTACCGGCTGCCGCAATCCGCCAAGATACGCCATATAGAAGACGCTTTCTGCGCCGCCGGCTGAATCGCGCCCGCGCTTAAACCCCGGGGGGGCGAGGTGCATCCTACCTCTGTAACCGAACCACGGAGAGAGCTCATGCGTACCCTGTCATTACTGGTTATCGGATTGTTGTGCGGTGCGAGCGCCCACGGCTGGGAGCAGTGCAAATACGAAGCTGTCAGCAGCGACAGCATCAGGCTGGGTCGCGCGAAGCTGGTCGAGATCAACGCGCTGGCCGGATCTCTGGAGGTTGTCGGCGAGAAAGGCGCAAAACAGATCACGGTTGATGCGACGGCCTGCGCAACCAAAGAGGCGCTGCTCGACGACGTGCAGTGGGGCCTGAAGAGCAAGGGCCGGAAAATTATTCTCGACACTGATTTGCCGCGCGACTACACGGACGACTATGCAGCGCTCAACCTGGTCGTCACGGTGCCGGCAGGCATCGATGTCAATATCGACGACACCAGTGGCTCGATGAAAGTACGGCGCGTCGGCGCGCTGGAAGTGCGTGACCGGTCCGGCAGCATCACGATTATTGATGCCGGTGGCGCGGTGACCATAGACGATTCTTCCGGCTCGATAACGGTCGAAAATGTGCGTGGCAACCTGCGCGTCGATGACAGCTCTGGCTCCATCGATATCGAAGAGGTAACCGGCTCGGTGCTGGTCAAGGATGGTTCCGGCAGTATCCGGATAGATGATGTCGGCGGTAGCGTCGAAATTGTCGACGATGGTTCCGGGTCTATCTCGGTTGCCGATGTCGGCGGCGATTTCCTGGTGGGCGACGACGGCAGCGGCAGTATTTCCCATCGCCGTGTAGCCGGCACTGTGCGTCTACCCGACTGATTCTTCCAGGGCGGCGATGAATGTCGCGGGCTCGGGTCGTATCCGGTAGTTGTCGGTCTGGTCCGCAAGCACAATGCGGCCAGCGCTGTCGATAACGATGGCAGTAGGCAAAACGCTTTCCGAGCGGTAACCAAGCAGCTGCATGCCAAAGGGCAGGGCGTGCTGCCATGCAATCCCCAGCTGGCGCGCGATGGCGTTATTGCGGTCTACGACAAAACGCATGGGCGCATCAAAGCGCCGCGCCAGCCGGGCTGTTTTTTCGGGCGACTGCGAGCTGATCAGCACAACTTCGATGTCGCGCTCGGCAAGCTGCCGATAGCTGGCGGCAATTTCCCTGACCTGCGCCATACACAGCGGGCACCAGTTGCCGCGAAAAAACAGCAGCACCGCGGGCCTGCCGGCCAGGTCTGCCGGGCTGAAGCTGTCGCCAGTGCTGTCGACAGCGCTGAAGTCAGGCAGTTTTCGGCCTGGTTGCAAGGCGCCGGCCGGCGATCGGCTGAACTGTGAATACCACAACAGGTAAATCAGGTAACCGACCAGCGCGACGATGCCCATCACCCCGGCGACGCTGTTGTTCGCGAAGAATCCGTAGGCGGCGATAACCGCCCCAGTGGCGGTGAGCGCAGTTGTCGTTGGCAGCCAGCGATGTGAGCGTGGCAGGTTTTTCAGCAGCAGCAGGCGCGAAAAAAGCACCGCCATCGGCAGGTGGGCGAGGGCCGCGCCCGACCAGGCAAGGTCAAAACCGCGCTGTAACGCCAGCAAAGCCGTCAGCGCACCGGCAAATATATAGGCGGCATAGACGCTGATAAAAATCGACTTGAGCAGGTTCGAGCTCATCTGGCATATTCTAGCGCCGCCATCTCGCCCCGGAGCAGGAAATGCTGAATAGAACACTACTGGCACTGTGCGCCGCACTACTGATGATTGCTGCTTCGCATGCGGCCCACCATCGCGGCGACACGCACGCGATCCAGGCCACCCTGACACGACTGGCTGTTGGCCAGCATCGTTCTGCCGCCAATGTGGCGCGCAATCAGTTCCGGCACCCGGTAGAGACGCTGATGTTCTTTGGTATACGTCCGGACATGACCGTTGTGGAGGTATCGCCGGGCGGTGGCGGCTGGTACACGGAAA
Organism: Gammaproteobacteria bacterium; assembly: GCA_013003425.1. Taxonomy (NCBI): domain Bacteria; kingdom Pseudomonadati; phylum Pseudomonadota; class Gammaproteobacteria; species Gammaproteobacteria bacterium. Next base: position 90,567 of record JABDJB010000056.1, read on the forward strand.
TATTGGCGCCGTTTCTGCGCGAGTCAGGTGCATACTACGCCGGCAGCTACGATCCCGAGTCGGAGCGCGAGTATTACCGTCGCAATGCAGTGCGGTACCAGGAGAAGCTGGCTGCGCACCCGGAGCATTACGATCGGGTCAAGGTGACAGTCTTTGCACCGCCCGGGCATGTCGATCCGGCACCGGCAGGGTCAGCTGACCTGGTCCTTACGTTTCGCAACACGCACAACTGGCTACGCAGCGAAGGGGCTGCAGAAGCAGCCTTCGCCGGGTTTCATCGGATGCTCAAGCCCGGTGGGGTGTTGGGAGTGGTGCAGCATCGCGCCAGACCGGGTACGCCGCTGGATGCCGCAAAAGGCTATATCACCGAGGCGAAGGTAGTCGGCCTGGCGGAAGCCGCCGGGTTTCGCCTGGCAGCAAAAAGCGAAATAAACGCCAACCCGAAGGACACCGCAGATCACCCCGAGGGCGTCTGGACGCTGCCGCCGTCATTGCGGCTGAAAGATGTGGATCGCGAAAAGTACATGGCTATCGGCGAAAGCGACCGGATGACGCTCAGGTTCGTACGCGAATGAGGTGATCTGGCTGGTTGCAGGGCTGATCGGCGTCATCGTGGTGGCGCTGTACACTGCTGCCGTAAACCGCGAGTTCCTGCGTTGTCCGCATTGCCGCAAGATCGGCAGCTGGCGCTTCGACAATAGCGGCCCGGCGTCCGCTGAATTCGATGCCGACGGTGAACTGGTCGGATCCGTGCAGCCGCAGGTGTGCCGCCGTTGTGGCGAGCAGGTGCTGCAGGAATGGACCGACCACACCGGCCGCACGATTCGCAAAGCCTGACAACGTTTTTGTAAAATCCCGGGCCCCCCGGCGACCAGATTTCCGTGCTATATAGCGTGGCAGGTTGAGTCAAGTGTGCTTGACATCCAGAGTGAAAAATGTAAAGGTAACCTTACATTATTTCAAGGGAGCTTGTCATGGGGTTCAACTTTTCTTCCAGGCCCAATCGCCGCTACCTCATCCGGCTCGGTAGCTCGATGGCTGTAGTGCTGGTCGCTCTCGCCATAGCCCGGTACCTCACGACGAATGCACTCGTTGATGGCCCTCTGGTCTGGGTGCTCGCTCTGATTCCCGGATTTGCCATGCTCGGCGCCTTCTATGCTTTCGGCATGCTGATCATCGAGCAGAAAGATGAATTCATCCGCATGCTGGTTATCCGCCAGTGGATTATCGCCACCGGCATTGCGCTCTCGTTTGCAACAGTCTGGGGGTTCCTTGAGGAGTTTGAGCTCGTCGCGCATCTGAAACCCCTCTATTTCGTGGTCATGTGGTTTGTTGGCTTTGCATTTGGTGGTCTGGTCAACAGGCTCACGCATGGCGCGTGGGGAGAAATGGGTTGAAGAACCGGCTCAAGGTCCTGCGCGCTGAGCGCAACTGGAGGCAAGAGGATCTGGCCCGGCAGCTGGACGTCTCTCGTCAAAGCGTAAACGCAATTGAAACGGGCAAGTACGATCCGTCCTTACCACTCGCGTTCCGCATTGCCGAAGTTTTCGCCTTGCCGATCGAGCAGATCTTTGTGCGCGACCAGGATGACGAATCCGCAAAAACGGTGGCCCAATGACCTGAACGATGACCCTGACGACGCACCCGGGCGGGCGGTAGCCTGCTCAGCCAGCAAGTGCTGAGTCAATTCGCCTCAGAACATCATCACCGAGGCTGACACCGGCGGCGCCGGCATTGTCGATTACCTGCTGTGGCCGGCTGGCGCCGATAATTGCGGACGCGACGTTGTCCTGCTGCAGCACCCATGCCAGCGCCAGCTGTGCCATGGAAAGATCGAGTTCCTTTGCAATGGGCCTGAGACGCTGCACGCCTTCGAGTACACTTTCTTTGGTGAGCCAGCCAATAAACTCGTTCATGCTGTCGTTGGCCGCGCGCGAATCCTGCGGCGGCGGAGATCCGGGCCGGTATTTTCCCGTCAGTACACCCTGGGCCAGCGGTGACCAGACGATCTGGCTGATACCGTTCGCTGCACACAGCGGCATGACTTCCGCCTCGGGATCGCGCCACAGCATTGAGTACTGCGGCTGGCTCGATACAAAGCGCGTCACGTCAGGGATATCGAGCGCCGCCTGTATCTGTTGCGGTCGCCATTCGCTGAAGCCGATATAGCGCGCCTTGCCTGCCGCAACGACTTCGGTCAGCGCCTGCATGGTCTCGTCCAGCGGCGTGTCCTCGTCGTAGCGGTGACACTGGTACAGGTCGACGTAGTCGGTTTGCAGGCGTTGCAGGGAGGCATCGATTTGCTTGTGTATCTGCTGCGCAGACAAGCCGCGATCGGTGTCCGACATCGGAAAGTACAGTTTGGTTGCCAGCACATAGTCGCTGCGCGGGTAAGCTTTTAGTACGTCGCCCAGGAAAGACTCGGCGGCACCCTGCGCGTACACATTGGCTGTGTCAATGAAGTTGATGCCGCAGTCGAAAGCCTGGCTGACACAGGCACGTGCCGTGTCGGCTTCGATTCCGGCACCGTAAGTGAGCCAGGAGCCCAGCGCGATTTCGGACACCTGCAGGTCGCTGCTGCCAAGACGGCGATATTTCATGTATGGGAGTGTAGCGTAGCCGGCAGGCGCGCGCGGTGTGGTCAGGCGAGCTGGGCGATATTGGCTTCGTTGGTCTCTGTTGCGTTTGTCTCCAGCATGTTCAACATCATGGCAGCGTTGAGCGGCCGGCTGAACATGAAACCCTGCATAAAGACACAGCCGCGATTGCGCAACGCATGCGCCTGTTCCATCGTCTCGACGCCTTCTGCAATGACATCGCGCTTCAGCGAGCGAGCCATGGCGATGATTGACGCGGTAATAGCGGCGTCGTCGGGGTCGGTGGTGATGTCCTTCACGAACGAGCGATCGATCTTGATAACGTCGATGGGAAAACGCTTGAGGTAACTGAGCGAGGAATAGCCTGTGCCGAAATCGTCCACCGAGATGTGCATGCCCATGGATTTCAGCTCTGTCAGGGTGAACACCGTATCTTCAGCATTGCGCATGATCGTGCCTTCGGTGAGTTCCAGTTCAAGCGCGGCCGGATCGAGGCCCGATTTCGCCAACGCCTGGGAAACGACCAGCACCAGGGTGTTCTGCCGGAACTGTCGTTCCGACAGGTTGACCGCCATCTTGAACTCGGTAAAGCCGGCGTCATGCCACAACCTGGCCTGGTTGCAGGCTTCCTGCAGCACCCATTGACCGATCGGGATAATCAGCCCGGTTTCTTCGGCCAGCGGTATGAACTCTGCCGGCGACACCGTGCCGCGTTCGGGGTGGTGCCAGCGCAGCAGTGCCTCGGCACCGAAGATGCGCCCGGTGCGGATATCGACCTGTGGCTGGTAGAACAACTCGAACTGGTTTCTTTCGAGTGCCTTGCGCAGGTCGCTCTCGAGGTCGAGGCGGCTTAGCGTCACCGGTGACATCGACTCGTTGTAGAACTTGTAGTTGTTGCGTCCTGCGTCTTTGGCGTGATACATGGCCGTATCGGCATTTTTCAGCAGGGTGTGTACATCTTCGCCGTCACGCGGGTACTGCGAGATGCCGATGCTGGTGCTGCAGAAAACATCCTGGTCGCCAAGGGTAAACGGCTCCGAAAATGTGTCCAGCAATCCCTGTGCTACCCGGCGTATTTCCATGATCTGGGTAACGTCATCCAGGGCCAGGGCGAATTCGTCGCCACCGAGCCGTGCGAGGATGCCACCCAGGGGGCGTGAGTGGTCGAGCGACACGATGTCATGATCGTCCAGCAGCACGCTCAATCGATTGGCCACGCAGCACAACAGCTCATCTCCGGCATCATGACCCAGGGTGTCATTGATACGCTTGAAACGATCGACGTCGAAATAAAGCACCGTAACCGTCTTGTTGGCATGGCGCGCCTCTTCCAGAGTGGCGGCGAGCCGCTCATCAAAGAAAAGCCGGTTGGGCAGCTTGGTGAGTGAGTCGTTGTAGGCCAGGAAGCGGATACGTTCCTCGGCCTCCTTGCGGGCGGATATGTCGCAAAGCACGTATATCAGGGCCTGCGTCTTGCCGCCCTCATGCAGTACCGATGCCGACATGCTCAGAGTCAGCGGTTCGCCGTTGGGGTGACGAAAGCGTGTTTCGACATTGCGCAGAGTTTCGCCACGCGCCAGCCGCTCGCGTGTCTCGCTGTCGCGCTGTAGCTGCTGGCCAGGTTGAAACGAGGTGTCGAGCAGCTCTTCTTCAGGTGCGCCCAGCAGTTCGCACGCTGCCGGGTTGAGCAGCCTGATAATTCCGTCGGCATCAGTGACGACCAGCGCATCAGTCATGGTGTCGATGATTCGCTGCCCAGCCAGGGCAGCCGTGATGTCGTAGAGACGGTAGTTCCATGTAACGTAGGCAATTACACAGAACAGGAACAGGATCATCGAAAACCCGACCGGGTACGAAGGCACTCCGACGGTGGCCAGAAAGTCGACGCTGCTGGCACTGGCCACTGCTATTCCGACCATCAGCAGGCGCACCCGGTTGCGTTGTGTGTCGCCTTTACTGGCAGCGCGGAAGGTAAGCCACAGCAGACCCACACACAGGCTGAGCACAACCGCCACGTAAAGCATGAACAGAATGCCGATTGAGCCATAGCGCGGGTAGAAGCCCCACCAGCGCAGTTCGACGGATGAAATATGGTGTGGTGAGAGAAATGCCGTTATGACAAAAACCGTTGATATTGCACAACAGGCCCAGGCCAGCCGCCGCAAGCGTGGACCCGCATCGATAACGACATTGGTAAACAGCAGTGCCGCGGCCGGGGTAAAGACGACGCCGATAGTGCCAAAGCGCGCCCAGAAATCAGCAGCAGACGGTGTGGCTGCGAGGTACATGATTGTCGATCCGATCATCCAGGTAAACATGGCGACCGCAACGACAGCGAATGCGGGTGCCGCAGGTGAGCGCGCCTCCCGCACCAGCGTGGCCAGGCTGACGCCAAAAACGACGGCCACCGCGGCTGCGGTCGGCAGCGCGTGCACGTTGAACGCGTAGCTGGCGGTTTGTAACAATTCGCCCGTCATTTTGACCCTGTTGATAGCGGTATATTTGTGCATCCCAGTGGCACATATATACGAACCAGATCATCTCAATTGCACAGAACAGGGTCCGTGATGGGCATCACAGCAAAAGCCGTTATTTCGTGGCAATCCGCACAGTTCCGGGCACTTATGGTATCTTTTGGCCAGTTGCGGCGGCGTGTCAGCGTCGGCCGACAGCCTGGCGGCAATTCAACATAAATATGGTCCAGCCTACCGACACGGTGACATCCGATATACCCGAGCGCCCACAACGCACCGGCGGCGCCCGGATTGTGGTTACCTATAAGGGTAAGCGCATCGCCAAGTACCGGCTGGCAAAACGTAAAATCATGATTGGCCGGCGGCACGACTGCGATATCCGTATCAACTCGCGTAGTGCAAGCCGCCACCATGCACAGATTTTCTCGGTGCTCGATGAGGACTACGTGCTGGACCTCGACAGCAAAAACGGCACGTTCGTCAATGCGCGACGCGTCAAGAAACATACGCTCGAAGACGGCGATGTGGTCAGCATTGGCGGATTCGACCTGGCCTATTCACGAGCGACTACCCCATCTGAGTAAGCCGGCCCGCTCTCCATTCCAGAGGATTTACCGATGCGACTGATGCATTGCCTGTTGTGTTCCGTTGTATTTCTGGCTGCCTGTGTGAAGCCTGCGCCCGATAGCGAACAACCAGAGCCGCAAAAGCCGGAAGCAGCACAGGCCCTTGAGTTACCACCGGGGTACGACCATCACTCATTTGCAAACCCGAATGAGGCGCACCTGACGCATGTGTCGCTCGACCTCACGGCCGATTTTGCACAGCAAATCCTGAAGGGAACGGCGACCCTGACGGTGCAGCGCGTTGCGCCGGCAGCGGCGATGGTTGTGCTGGATACACGGGCGCTCGATATCCAGGATGTCCAGGTGCGGCAGACGGATGGCTCATGGCGCCAGACCTGGTATGAGCTGTCGCCGGCCGATCCAAACCTGGGTGCTGCGCTGCGCGTCGAGCTTCCGGGAGAGGGCGACCAGTTCGTTGTGCGCGTGCGTTATCGCACATCGCCCGCAGCTTCCGGTCTGCAGTGGCTGACACCGGTGCAGACGGCTGGCAAACGGCACCCGTTTCTTTTTACCCAGTCGCAGGCAATACACGCGCGTAGCTGGATACCCTTGCAGGACACGCCCGCGGTACGGGTCACCTACGATGCTGTGGTGCGTACCCCACCGGAGCTGCTGGCGGTAATGAGTGCCTCGAACGAGCTGAACACACCGCGTGATGGCGTGTACGAGTTTTCGATGCCGCAGCCAATCCCGTCGTATCTCATTGCCCTGGGTATAGGCGACCTGGTCTTCGAGCCCATGGGGCAGCGCACGGGCGTTTATGCCGAGCCATCGCTGGTTGCGGCCGCCGCCAACGAGTTTGCTGAAACCGAGCAGATGCTGATAGCAACGGAGCAGATGTACGGCCCGTATCGCTGGGGCCGGTATGATCTGCTGATTTTGCCGCCGAGTTTTCCGTTCGGCGGTATGGAAAACCCGCGGCTGTCGTTTATCACGCCGACCGTCATCGCTGGTGATCGCAGCCTGGTGTCACTCATCGCCCACGAGCTGGCTCATTCATGGTCAGGGAACCTGGTCACTAACGCAGCATGGCGCGACCTGTGGCTGAACGAGGGTTTCACCAGCTATCTCGAGGCGCGGATCATGGAGGAGATCTATGGCGAGCGCCGGGCCAGCATGGAAAATGTGCTGGGTTACCAGAAGGTGATGCAACAGATTGAAGAGCTCCCGGATAGTGCAGAGATCCTGGCCATCGACCTGCGCGGTAAAGACCCGGATGACGTGTTTTCCAATATCCCCTACACCAAGGGCCAGCTGTTCCTGACAACGCTGGAGCACGCATACGGGCGGGATCGCTTCGACGCATTCCTGCAGCAGTATTTTGACGCGTTTGCGTTTCGCAGCATCACCACCGAGGTGTTCCTGGAATACCTCGAGAAAAACCTGCTGGACGCATATCCCGGCGTGATGGATATGGAGGCCATCCGGACATGGGTTTATAAGCCCGGCATGCCGTCAAACGTCGTCGTGCCGGAATCAGATGCGTTCGAACGGGTTGCGGCTCAGAGCGCGGACTGGCTGGCTGGCGAGGTGAAGGCCAGCGATATCCGCACCGGGCAATGGACCGTGCATGAGTGGCTTTATTTCCTGAACAATCTTCCCGCCAGGCTGGGCAGCGATCAGCTCAACGAGCTGGATACCGCTTTCACACTGACGCAGTCGGCAAATAACGAGATTGCCCACAGCTGGCTGCTGATTGCTGTGCGTAACGATTATGAGCCTGCTTACGAACGGTTGGAGAAATACCTGGTTTCGATCGGCCGGCGCAAACTTATTACGCCGCTGTACGAAGAGCTGGTGAAAAGCGACAAGGGCGCGGCTTTTGCGCGTCGCGTCTACGCTGTTGCGCGTCCCGGCTATCACCCGCTCGCGGTGCGTACCGTCGACGGCATACTTGCCGGTGACTAAGCCTGGCCTGCGGCAAGCAGCTCGCTGACATGGCGTGACACGCAGCGCCCCAGTGCGGCGGTGTCATAACCGCCCTCCAGCGTCGAAACCATGCGGCCGTTGCAAAGTTCACCGGCCAGCGCCGCGAGCTGGCGCGTAACCCAGCTAAAGTCGTCATCGTCCAGCAGCAAGCCGCCAAGAGGGTCGTCGCGATGCGCGTCGAACCCTGCTGAGACAAAAATCATCTGTGGCTGCTGCCGCCGTAGTGCCGGCAGCCAGTCGCGTTCGATGGCGGTGCGAAACTCGCTGCTGCCCGAGCCTGTCGGCAGTGGCGAATAGACGACATTGTCGCCGGGATTGCTGATATCGGTGTAGGGATAAAAAGGATGCTGGAAACTGGAGCAGAACAGTACCCGCGACTCATCGCGAAAAATGTCTTCGGTACCGTTGCCGTGATGCACGTCGAAATCGACTATGGCAACGCGATCCAGCTGATGCCGCTGCAGGGCGTATGCTGCGCCGGCAGCCACATTGCCAAACAGGCAAAAGCCCATGGCGCGACCGTATTCCGCATGATGCCCCGGTGGTCGGGCGCAGCAAAAAGCGTTATCGAGTCTGCCGCTTAGTACGCGTTCGGTTGCGTCGATTACGGCGCCAGCTGCCAGCAGCGCACTCTGCAATGAATGCGGGTTCATTGCGGTATCGCCGTCGAGATGCACCAGGCCGCTGGATGGCGCCGTCGAAAAAATCTTCTCCACATAGGCCGGGTCGTGTATTGCGACCAGGTCTTCGCGTTGTGCAACCGGCGGCTCGAGCAGCAGGACCTGCTCCAGCAGCTTGTCAGTCTCCAGTTGTTTTTCGATTGCCTGCAGCCGTGACGGGCTTTCCGGGTGTCCTGGTCCGGCATCATGGAGCAGACATAACTTGTGTCGATACAGTGCAGTGGTCACATTTTTTTTCCGCCAGGTGTGAACGGTGTCTCACAAGACTTAAAGCAGGTATTGCGGCCGCCGGTTTTTGCGGCCTTGTTCACAGTACGTTCAGGGGCACTCTAATAATTTGTGCCATATGGAGGAAAAGTATTACACACATTTCCTTGTTGTGGACGGTAGCCAGGACGGTTACAGCGAGTTCAGCGGCATCGTCGAAGTGATGCGTTATTCCGAGTCGGAATTCGAAGATGCTGACGTGCGCAATATGCTGGCCGATAACCTGGAGGTTGAAGCTGATGATCTCACCGTTCTGCAATGGTCACGCGTGCACTGAACCACCGCACCCGGTGGCCGGTCATTCCGAACCGCTATATGAAGTGCTCAGCTTGGGTGTGTGCGCCCATGGAGCCTAGATGAAAAGCCCACCGACCGGCAGGCTGGACGGCGGTACCCTGTCGCAGTTTCTCGCCCACTGTCGCACCCGTGAGGTGTCGGCAAAAACCATGATCATCAAGGTCAATGACCTGCCGGACCGGTTGTTCTACCTGCTCGAAGGCTCGGTGGAAGTGATTATTGAAGACGAACGTGGCCGCGACATGGTGCTTGCCTATCTCAACAGCGGCCACTTTTTTGGCGAGATGGGTTTTTTCAACGAACAACAATCATCGCGTAGCGCCTGGGTTCGTGCACGCACAGATTGCGTTATCGGTGAACTGGGCTACAGCCGCTTCAAGGCGCTGGCGCATAGCAATCCTGACCTGGTGGTGGAAATTGCTACTCAGATGGCGATCCGGTTACAACGCACCGACGCCAAACTCGGCGACCTGGCTTTTCTTGACGTGACCGGGCGGGTCGCACATGTCCTGCTGCGACTATGCGAAGAGCCGGATGCTGAAGTTGTCGATGAGGGTCGTCGGGTGCGGGTGACGCGGCCGCAGCTTGCCCGCCTGACCGGCTGCTCGCGCGAGATGGTCTGCCGGGTGTTGAAAAATCTGCAATCCGACGGGCTGATCTGCGATCAAAAGGGCGGTATCGTCGTGCGCAACAAGTCGTACGCCACCGATCCGGCCTGACGCCTGACGGCTTTGCCGCGACAGGTTTTTTCATCTGACGGCGGCTGCCGGGCACCAGTCAACGCTGCGCTGCAGCGTTGCACCGCGATCAAGTACTCCTGCCAGTTTGATGGCGCGATTGCGCGCCCTGAGCTATTGACTGCGCCCGCAACGCCGCTGTAAGTCTGTGTAAGCTGATCGTCAGGTCGATAAATTTCCTCATTGCAGGCTGCTTGTTTATTATTACCGCCCCACGCGATGGCAGGGCAGCCGCGCGTCCTGACGAAGGTACGAAATGGCAAACAAGACAATTACCCTGACAGACAACACCACCGGCAAATCAGTGGAATTGCCGCTGCTCGATGGCACCTGCGGGTCTCCCGTGCTCGACGTGCGGTCGATCCAGAAGGAGCTCGGCTGTTTTACCTTCGATCCGGGGTTCAAGGCCACCGCCAGCTGCCGCAGCGAAATCACTTATCTTGATGGCGCCAAGGGCGAACTGCTTTATCGCGGCTACCCGATCGAGCAGCTGGCCGAGCAATGCAGTTTTCTCGAAGTGTGTTACCTGCTGCTGCATGGTGATTTGCCGGGTCGCGACGAACGCGACACGTTTGTCGACAAGATCCGTTCGCATACCATGATTAATGAAGGGCTGCGCAGTTTCCTCAGCGGCTTCCGCTATGATGCCCATCCGATGGCGATTCTCACCAGCGTCGTGGGTTCGCTGTCAGCGTTTTATCATGACTCGCTCAATATTCACGATCCGGAGCAGCGGCTGACTACGGCGCATCGCCTGATTGCAAAAATGCCGACCATAGCGGCGGCAGCCTACAAGCACTCCAAGTCCGAGCCTGTGCTCTATCCACGCAACGAACTGAGCTACACCGGAAATTTCCTGTGGATGATGTGGGGCAAGCCGACCGAGCAGTACGAACCCGATCCGGTAGCGGAAAGAGCGCTGGATGTGCTGTTCCTGCTGCATGCCGACCACGAGCAGAATGCGTCGACCTCGACGGTGCGCCTCGCCGGGTCATCGCAGACAAATCCGTTTGGTGCGATCGCCGCCGGAACCGCCAGCCTGTGGGGGCCGGCGCATGGCGGTGCGAACGAGGCGGTGCTGCGGATGCTCGACGAAATTGGCAGCGTCGCGAACATCGAGAAGTTCATCGCCCGGGCCAAGGACAAGGACGACCCGTTTCGCCTGATGGGCTTTGGTCACCGCGTCTACAAGAATTTTGATCCGCGTGCCCGCATCATCAAGAAGATGGCCGACCAGGTGCTGGAGAAGTACGGTGACGATCCACGTATGGAACTGGCCATGCGGCTCGAGGAGATCGCGCTCAAGGACGATTACTTCGTCGAACGCAAGCTCTATCCCAACGTCGATTTCTATTCCGGCATCATCTACCAGGCACTTGGCTTCCCTTACGAGATGTTTACCGTCATGTTCGCCATCGGCCGGACGGTAGGCTGGATCTCGCACTGGATGGAAATGGTGTCGGATCCGCGCATGGTCATTGGCCGGCCGCGTCAGCTGTACTGTGGCGCCGCCCAGCGGGATGTACCACCGCTCGATTCGCGCTAGGGCCTGCCATAGCCGCCGCCACCCGGCGTCTCGATAATTATTGCATCGCCGGCGCTGACCGCCGCAGTGGCAGTCGACCCCAGTTCCTCAACGGTGCCGTCACTGCGCCGGATGCAATTGCGGCCGGTTGCGGCCTGGCCGCCACCGGCCAGCCCGAAGGGTGCGACGCGGCGATGATTGGAGAGGATCGACAGACTCATTGGTTCGCGCGCTTCGATAACACGGCGCACACCGTCGCCACCGCGCCAGCGCCCGGCGCCACCCGAATCCGGCCGTAACGCAAACTCGCGCACCACGACCGGGTAGCGCCACTCAAGTATTTCCGGGTCGGTCAGGCGTGAATTGGTCATGTGGCTGTGCACCGCAGCGGTACCGGCAAAACCAGGGCCCGCACCGGTTCCGCCGCAAATAGTTTCGTAGTACTGGTAACGCTCGTTGCCAAACGTCAGGTTGTTCATTGTGCCCTGGGCAGCGGCCATGACCCCGAGCGCGCCGTACAGCGCATCGACGATGCACTGTGAGGTTTCCACATTGCCGGCAACCACCGCGGCCGGGTAGGCCGGATCGAGCAGACTGCCCTGCGGTACCAGCAGCCTGATGTGACGCATGCAACCGGCGTTCATCGGTATCGGGTCGTCGACCAGCGTACGAAACACGTACAGCACGGCAGCGCGGCACACCGGCAGCGGGGCATTGAAATTGCTGTCGCTCTGTGGCGACGTGCCGTCAAAATCGATTTCGGCGGTTCCCGAGTCACGATCGACGCGGATCGCAACTTGTATATGCAGGCCGTTATCCAGCTCGTAGCGGAAGCTGCCGTTGCGCAGTTTGCTGATGACCCGTCGCACCGACGCGGCCGCGTTGTCCTGCACGTGCTGCATGTAGGCACGCACCGTAGCCAGGCCATGGTGCCCGATGGCGGCGCGCAGCTCGCTGACGCCACGCTCATTGGCCGCAACCTGGGCCTTGAGATCGGCAACGTTCTGGTCCGGATCGCGTGCCGTCCAGCGGCCGGAACCCAGCAGCTCGCGCACGGCGGCCTCGCGGAATCTGCCGTCGCGTACCAGCAGGAAATTGTCGATGAGTATGCCTTCCTGGTCGACATGCGTGCTGTCAGGCGGCATCGAACCCGGTGTAATGCCGCCGATATCGGCATGGTGGCCACGCGATGCGACGAAGAACAGGCGTTCGCCGGCAGAGGAGAATACCGGGGTAACGACGGTGATATCCGGCAGGTGGGTACCACCGTTGTAGGGCGCATTGAGCGCGTATACATCGCCGGCGCGGATCTGCTTTCCGTTGGCGGCAATGACGGCACGCACGCTTTCGCCCATCGAACCCAGGTGCACCGGCATGTGCGGTGCATTGGCCACCAGGCTGCCGCTGGTATCAAATACCGCACAGGAAAAATCCAGGCGTTCCTTGATATTTACCGACTTGGCAGTGCGCGCCAGCACCGCACCCATTTGTTCAGCGATATGCATGAACAGGTGATTGAAAATTTCGAGCAGCACGGGGTCGGCATCGGTTCCGGCCGCGTGTGCCGGTGGCCGTGCGGCTGTCCGCTGCAACAGCAGTGAGCCTTCGGGCAGGACGTCGGCTTGCCAGCCGGGCTCTACCAGGGTTGTCGCGTTGTCCTCGACGATAACCGCCGGCCCGCTGATTTGCTGTTTCGCCGCAAGCTGGTCTCTGCGAAAAAATGGCGTCTGCTTTTGTTCACCGGCAAATACGACCGGGTGAAATGCAGCGGGCCGCGCCGGTTGGGTTCCTGTTGCGGTCAGCTGTGCGACAGGCTGCGCGGTGCGCCCGACGATTCCGACCTCCACGCTGTCTATAACTGCCGCTGTTGAAGGCAGTGTGAAGCCGAACAGCTGCTGGTGTGCCACGCTGAACTGCTGCTCTACGGCGGAGCACTCGCCGGCAGGGACCGGTAACGCAGTATCGGCGCCGCGGTAACGTACCAGCAGGGTCACTGTTGTTGACTGGTGCTCGACAGCCACTTGCTGGTCGTGCATTTCCGCCGCCAGTTCACCGGCCATTGCGGCAACCTGTGACGCCAGTCCGGCGAGGCCCGTTTCGGTTAATTCGATACCGACGGTCTGCTGGCGCGAACCACGCAGGTCGGCCAGACCCATGCCGTAAGCAGACATCAGCCCGGCGAGCGGATGTACCAGGATGCGCGTTGCCCCTATTGCATCGGCGACCTGGCAGGCATGCTGGCCGCCGGCACCACCAAAACAGCCAAGCGTGAAGTCGCGCGTGTCGTGGCCACGCCGGGTCGATATCCGGCGAATCGCGTTTGCCATCGTTTGTACTGCGATGCGCACGAAGCCGGATGCAACAGTGGCGGCGTCAACCGGCGTGCTGCCTGCCGCGGTGATCTGCTTTGCCAGCTGTCCGAACCGCTCCTGTACCACGGTCACGTCGAGGGGTTCATCGCCGTCAGCGCCGAATACGGCCGGAAAGTATTCCGGGCGCAGCCTGCCGAGCATGACGTTGGCATCTGTCAGGGTCAGCGGGCCGTCGTTGCGATAACAGGCCGGGCCGGGATCGGCGCCGGCGGAGGCCGGACCGACCTGCATGCGTCCATCGGCGTACCGCAGCACCGAGCCACCACCGGCAGCAACGGTATGAATTTGCATCATCGGTGCGCGCAGGCGTACCCCGGCGACGTGGGTCTCATAGCTGCGTTCGTAGTGACCGTCGTACAGCGATACGTCAGTCGAGGTGCCACCCATATCGAAGCCGATTACCCGCGACTCTCCCAGCCGCGCCGCGGTTTGCGCCATGCCGACCACGCCCGCGGCCGGACCGGACAGAATCGCATCCTTGCCGCGGAAACGGCCGGCATCGGTCAGGCCGCCGCTGCTCTGCATGAACATCAGCCGGGCTGCAGCATCAGTCTCGATACCGAGCCGCGATGTAATTCCGTTAACGTAGTTGCGGATCAACGGTGACAGGTAGGCGTCGACCACGGTGGTATCGCCACGACCGACCAGCTTGATCAGTGCCCCGACCTCGTGCGAGACCGACACCTGGCTGAAACCACAGGCGCGGGCGATTTCAGCTGCCTCGACCTCGTGCTGCGGATAACGCCAGGCATGCATGAACACTATGGCAGCCGCATCGATGCCGCTGGCCCGGACCGCGCGCAGCTTTGACTCGAGCGCAGCATGATCGAGTTCAGCGAGCACCGTGCCATCTGCAGCGATGCGTTCGGACGCTTCTATAACTTCGCTGTGCAGCAGATCGGGCAGGACCACCTGGCGGGCAAAAATATCCGGGCGATTCTGGTAGCCAATACGCAATGCATCGCCAAAGCCATGTGTGGTAACCAGCACGGTTTTCGCACCCTCGCGTTCGAGCAGGGCATTGGTGGCGATGGTGGTGCCCATTTTCACCGCTGCCAGCCGCTCAGCCGGCAGCGTGGTCTCGTCTTCGGGAAGGCCAAGTATCTGGCAAATTCCGGCCACCGCGGCATCCTTGTAGCGGCGCGGATTGACCGATAGCAGTTTGCGGGTGGTGAGCGCACCGTCGGGGCTGCAGGCGATGACATCGGTAAATGTACCGCCGCGGTCGATCCAGAATTGCCAGCGGCCGTCACTCATTGACAGAAAGTAAAGCGCGCATGCGTGTCAATCAAGTGTCTGCTATGGTCTGCGGCGATGAGCAAGGCCCAGGTAATCCTGTTTACTCTCATCGCCTACAAGGTAGCGCTGGTGGCGATTGGCTTGTGGGCGCAGCGCCGCACTCGTGACAACACCGATTTTTTTCTCGGCGGGCGCCAGCTGGGGCCGGTGGTTGCAGCGATCAGTGCATCGGCAAGCTCATCATCAGCGTGGACCTTGCTGGGTGTCAGCGGTTTTGCGTTTGCTTTTGGCATTTCAGCGGTGTGGCTGTTCCCGGCAACGGTCGGCGGCTTCCTGATCAACTGGCTGTGGGTGGCGCCACGGCTCATGCCGGCGGCACGCGACCGCGGCAGTATTACGCTGCCGGAGTTTATTGCCAGTGACAATGCCGCCGGCCCGGCGGTGCTGCGGCTGTCGGTGGTGATTATTCTTTTCTCATTCATGTTTTACGTCGCGGCGCAGTTCCAGGCCGCCGGTGATGCGTTTGCCAGCACCTTTGATTTGCCAATGCATACAGCTGTTCTCATCGGCGCCGCGATTGTGCTTTTCTACACGCTGCTCGGCGGATTCTGGGCGGTGAGCGTGACTGACACGCTGCAGGGTCTGCTGATGGCGCTAACCTCGATCATCCTGCCGGTTGCAGCACTGATCGCCGTCGGCGGTTTTGGCGATTTGCTGTCCGGTCTGGCGCAAAGTCACGACGTGGTTGCGTTGTCACCTACTGGCAAGTACACCGGGATAGCCGCACTGGGTTTTGTCATCGGCTTGCTGGGTATCGGGTTGGGTTACCCCGGGCAGCCGCATGTCGTGAACCGCTTCATGGCGCTGCGCGATGACCGGGCGTTGGCCCGTGCGCGGGTCATTGCCATCGGTTGGGCAGTCGTTGTTTACGCCGGCATGCTGCTGCTGGGTTTGTGCGGTCGCGTGCTTCTCGGTGAGCTGGAGTCCGGTGAGCAGGTGTTTTTTGTGCTGTCAGAGCAGCTTTTCCCGCCGGTAATTGCCGGCATCATGATTGCCGCGGTCCTGTCGGCGATCATGTCCACCGCTGACAGCCAGCTGCTGGTTGCAGCGTCCTCAGTAGGTTATGACTGGGAGGTTGCGCGTGGCGCATCACGACCGGACCTGTTGCGCACCCGCATCGTTGTCGCGGTCCTGAGCGTTGCTGCAGTCGCCGTCGCGTTGCTGGCACCGGAGACTATCTTCAACCGCGTGCTGTTTGCCTGGCACGCTGTTGGTTCTGCCTTTGGGCCGGCGTTGCTGTTGCGTCTTGGCGGGTTTCGCCTGGGTGCAAGGTCGCTGCTGGCCAGTATGCTGACGGGTTTTGTGCTCACAATAGTGCTGTACTGGCGCCCGGATACCCCCGGTGATATCGCTGAACGCCTGCTACCGTTCCTTCTGGCCCTGGTGATTGCGCGCTTTGGCGCGCGGCGGGTCTGACCGTGTTTACGAGGATTGCCTATTCGACTGATATCGGCCAGTACGTGCTGATGGCATCGCTGTTGCGCGACAGCGATATCGAGGTGCTGGACATGATGCGCGCGGGTCACGTATCTATCGCCGGTGTCGATCACGGCTTCTATGTACAGGTGCCGCGAAGCCAGGAAATTCGCGCGCGTCGAATTCTCGCGGACAGCGAATTCCGCCATTGCATCGTCGAAAAAAAATAGCCGCAACCGTTTTTGTGACGCAGGTCACGCTTCAGGGCAGTTCAAAGCGGCATTTGTGTGACGCACGTCCCGCAGTCTGTGACATTTCAGCGACAGAATCGGTCAGGTGTTCTGTCAAGTGCGCGTTGGTGCACGAGGCAATTCAGGATGAAAGTAAAATCTGCGCTTGAAATCTCAGATCGACTGGTGTCGTGGCGTATGCTCGATGATGCTTCAGACGTGCTGGTGCGTTGTCTTGATGCGCATCCGTTTCATCCCAGGCTGTTGCGGCGTCTGGGCCGGATCCGTCTCGCCCAGGGGCGGCCTGAAGAAGCGGCACCGCTGCTGGAGCAGGCACTGGCTCACCAGCGCCTGATGCAGGACGTGCACGGCTAGCGTGTATTAACCGGCCAGCCTGTAGCAGGGCTGGTACTCGGCACCGGCCAGCTTCATGCGGTTCTGGGCCACGAAGGCGGCCAGCAGCTTGTCCAGCGACTGCATGATCTTGCGGTCACCTGACAGCTCGAAAGGCCCGTGCTCCTCGATCGCGTGAATCCCGTTTTCCTTCACGTTGCCGGCGACGATGCCGGAAAACGCGCGACGCAGGTCCGCGGCCAGCTCGTAGGTTTCCTGGTCGCGCGACAGGTTCAGTGCGGCCATGTTTTCGTGTGTCGGGTCGAACGGCAGCTGGAACCGGGGTTCGATCTTCAGCATCCAGTTAAAATAAAACGCATCGCTGGTCTGCAGGCGGTAGTCGGTGACAACCCCGATGCCGTCACGCACCTTGCGGGCAACTTCCACCGGGTTGTCGGTAATGATCTGGTACAGCGAGCGGGCTTCGTCGCCGAGCGTGGCACCAATAAACTCGTCGAGCGTATTGAAATAGTCCGCAGCTTCTGCCGGTCCGGTGAAAATCAGCGGCATCGGCACATCCCGGTTTTCCGGGTGCAGCATGATGCCGAGTATGTACAGGATCTCCTCGGCAGTGCCAACGCCACCCGGAAACACCACGATGGCATGCCCGGCCCGCACGAACGCTTCAAGGCGTTTTTCGATGTCCGGCATGATCACCAGGTGGTTGACTATCGGGTTGGGTGACTCTGCCGCAATGATGCCCGGTTCGGTGATGCCGATGTAACGGCCACGCGGTATGCGCTGCTTTGCATGACCGATCGTTGCGCCTTTCATCGGCCCTTTCATCGCGCCGGGTCCACAGCCGGTGATCGGGTTGAGGCTGCGCAGGCCGAGCTCGTAGCCGACGTCCTTGGTGTAGTCATATTCGTAGCGGCTGATCGAGTGTCCGCCCCAGCACACCACCAGGTCCGGTTTGATACGGGTACGCAGAACGTCGGAGTTGCGCAGGATGTGGAAAACAGCGTTGGTGATATCAACAGAGTCGTTGAGATCGTACTTGCTGCGTTCGTGGATTTCCCGGTTGACGTACAGGACGTCACGCAGAACTGCAAACAGGTGTTCCTGAATGCCCTTGATCATCTGGCCGTCGACAAAGGCGCTGCGCGGCGCGTTTGTAAGATCGAGCTTCAGGCCGCGCTCCTGCTGCTGCACCTTCACATCAAAATTGCGGTGCTGCTCAAGTACCATGCGCGCATCGTCAATATGTACGCCGCAGTTCAGCACCGCCAGCGCACAGCGTCGGAACATGTCGTACAGACCATCACGACTCATGTCGCGCAGCTGGTTTACTTCCTGCTGCGACAGCAATTCGAGGCTCCCCAGCGGGCGTACCGATGCATCGAGGCCGCGGTAGGGCTCACCGGGGCGATAGTTGCGCAGTTCTTCCGATTCCGAGCGCGAGCCGGTCACTGTGTGGCTTTTGTCCAAGTCAGGCGCGATCCGAGTAGCGATTGAAGGCCGTTATCTTATCGATCGGCAGCTTGATGTCACGTTTGTATATCTCAGTTTCGAGATATTCCTGCTCGCTGGCGCAGTCTTCCTCATCAACTTCCGCGTACCAGGCTTTATGACGTCCGTCAGTGCCGTTATTCCAGCGATAACCACGCGCGCGCAGCAGGTCTTTGGCCTCGAACGGCGAGTTGAGCGCCCACAGCCGGTAGGTGGTCCGGCGTGCATTGTCCAGCAGCGCGGCAAGGGCCGGGCGGCCGCTGGCCGGCAGCGACCGGGTCAGCAGATGGATGCCGGCCAGGCAGTCGGCGCCGGCGCGATGGCCGTCGTAGAAAAAACCGTAGCGATACGCCAGGTATTCCTGCTTGGGGCTTTCCAGTCCTTCCTCGCTCCAGGGTATCTCGCGCATGGAGCAGGCCCAGGCACGCTGCTCGAAAGCCTCGCAGCGCGCCTCGACGAAACGCCGGTCAAAGCCGGCGTTGTGGGCAATGACCAGGTCCGCGGCTGCGGCATAGTCCGCGACGGCCGACCAGTCGATTTCCTGACCGGCAACGTCTTCATCGCGGATCCCGGTCAGCTGCGTTACTTTTTCGGGAATCGGCCGGCCGGGGTCATCGTATTGTTCGTAGCCATCGCCAACCTCGCAGATGCTGCCATCACGGGTGAAAGTGAACGGCACGAGGGCCAGCTGGATGATCGCATCGGTGGCGGCATCGAGGCCGGTGGTTTCGACGTCGACGAACAGCCCGCGCCGCAGCTGCGCCGTATCCTCCGGGTCCGGCCGGTAACGGGGTCGTGCCCGCAGCCGGCGTACCACGCGGTAGTCCTGGTGGGCCTCCAGCTGGCGCGCCAGTTCTTCCAGTTCATCTTTTTTCATACCGGATCGAAATCCCCGTTGTTGCGATCGTGCCACCAGCACGCATTGTTAACAATGACGCAGCGGGGTACGCTTGGTTGCAATAAGCCTGATAATGACACCATCAAGATACCGTAACGAGGTGGGAATGTACGACTTCGCTTCCGCTGATTTCTGGATTATTGCCGCGATGGGCCTTGCAGTCGGTCTGTTCATCGGCTGGCTCGTAACGCTGCTGTTTCACCGCCGTCGTGACGGCGGCAAGAATGTGCACCAGCTGCGCAAGGAGATGGACGACTATCGCGAGGAGGTGAACGGTCATTTCGCGCGCACCGCCGAGCTGTTCAAGGAATCGACAGAAAAATATCGTGACCTGTACGAGCACCTGGCCGGTGGCGCGCAGGGTTTGTGCAGCGACCTGCCGGACCGCACCCGCGTGGAATTCCGGCCGGGCAAGCTGCTGTCTGATCACAGCGTCGGGGAAGACGTTGCTGCGGCCGAAACGCCGGCTGAGACGCTGCCCGAAACACCAGCCGAGACGCTGACCGAAAAGGCGGGCGAAAAAGCACCACAGCCCGGGCTCTGATTCAGGCATCCAGCGGCTGCACGGGCCGTTCGAAATATTGATGAAAGTCGCGGGGTAACTCGCGATAGTCGAGCCCGGCGATGCGCGGCCGCAGGTCGACGGCGTTGTAGGTATGCCAGTACAGGACGTTCTTGCCGGCCAGACGGCCGGCATCGCGATCGGCCAGAAGCGCAGCAACGGCTTTTGCCGTGTAGGTGCCCTCGAGCGCAATACCGCAGCGCTGCGCCAGCAGCTGTTTTGCCGCCATGCCGTCTTCGGTGAATACAGCATACTTGCGGCCAAACTGTTCGTGTCTGATCTCGGCGACGTCGAAATCCAACAGCGGAAACGCGGGGTCGGCCTCGTGCAGCAGGGTGTTGGTTGCTGCGAACAGGCGCTGCATTGCGGCCAGGTTGCCAATGTCATCGCGGACAACGCGTACCGGCACAACTTCAGTTGCGCGGCCGCAGGCGCGCAGTCCGAGCAGCAGTCCGGCGGCCGTGCCCATCGTCCCGAGAGCAACGTACAGCCGGTCAGGTTCGGGCAGAACCCCATGATCAATCTGCGTCGACAGTTCCAGGCCGGCGTTTACAAAACCGACGGTTCCCAGCGGTGAAGAACCGCCGCCGGCAATGATCAGCGGGGCTATACCGCTGTTATGCCGGTGACGCAGTTGCTGGTAGCGCGCACCGAGGCGCGCGGCGGACTCGCTTGAGTAGTGATGCAACTCGGCATTGGTCGACAGCGCCGCCAGCAGGTTCTTTGCAACGTAACCCGCATTGGTCTGGGGCGTGAGTATCGAAATACAGCGCAGTCCCTGTTGCTCGGCATAAAGCGCCGTGGCAAGAGCGTGATTGGAGCCGGCCACGCCGAAGGTGATGACTTCGCTGCGACCTTGTCGCGCAGCGTCGGCCAGCAGGAACTCCAGCTTGCGTACCTTGTTGCCGCCGTACAGTGAGCCACTGGCGCCGTCATTTTTCAGAAAAATTTCGCAATCACTCTCAAGTTCGCTCAAGCGCGTTACCGGGGTGGGCCAGCGACCCAGGGAGCACCAGGGCAGCCTGTCTGCCAGACGCGGGAACCTGCGAAACAGTTCGATCATTGCAATAGCGAGAATAACATTGCAGCGGTGGCTATCTGGTATGGTTGCGGCCCGGTTTCGAGGAGCAAACAGTGCGTGTAGTTGTAGCGGGCGGCGGTTATGGCGGGCTGGCCTGCCTGGCCGAACTGTCGCGGTGTTGTCGTGACGTCGAGATGGTGCTGGTCGATCCGGGTGCAGATCACGTAAAGCAAACGCACCTGCACGAAACGGTGCGCCGGCCACTGGCGCGGTTTCGTATCCCGTACAAACAGCTCGCCTCGCGCTTCGGGTTCCGGCACGTGCAGGCCAGCGCTGACCTGTCCGACCTCGGCGCCACCGCGCAGCGCGGTGTGCTGCAGCTCGACGAAGGCAATGAACCATTCGATTTTCTCGTCGTGGCCACCGGCGCCAGTGCGCCGCCGTTGCCAAAGTGCCAGGGCGTCTATGACCGTGCCGACCTGCGCGCGCTGGAGACTCGCGCGCTGCTCGATGATTTCCTGGCAGATGATGCCAGGCCGCCGACACTGACCGTCGTCGGCGGCGGACCCACCGGTATCCAGTTCCTGTTCGAGCTGTCCGACGCGGTATCGCGTGCGGCCCGCCCGCTGAAATTGCGACTGGTCGATCGTGAGCCGGCGTTGCTGCGCGAGCACCCGGCTGCTCTGGGCGACTACGTGAGTAAAAAGATCGCGCAAAAGGACATCGAATATCTGCCAGGCACTGAGTATGCCGGTTGCGAACCCGGACTGCTGCAGCTGCGTGGCCCGTCCGGTGAGAAGCAAACGGTGGAGTCTGGCCTGACGCTGCTGTTGCCGGGCGTGCGGCCGTCTCCACTTGTTAACGTCAACCGGTTCGGGCATCTCGCCGCGCATGAAAATATCTTTGCAGCCGGTGACTGCGCCCGTTATGACGCCAGGGGCGATGATTTCATGACGGCGCAGGTGGCGGTACGGCAGGCCAAGCTGGTCGCGCGCAACATCGATCGGCTGTCGCGTGGAGTGCGTCCTCTTGAATACTTCTTTCGCGAGCTGGGTTACGTCGTGAGCCTGGGGCCGGTCGACGCAGTCGGGTGGCTGCTGCTGAAGGACCAGGTGGTCAGCGGTCTGCCGGCCTTTGCGATCAAGGAGGTAGTCGAGGCGCAGTACGACCTGTTTGTCGCCGGGCTCGACACCTACCTTGTTTGACTAGCGTGCGCGACCCTGCGCGGCGACCTCCGCTGCCTTGCGTTTTATTTCCGCGGCATCGCCCAGATAACGCTTGTCGATTGGCTTGAGGTCGGCATCTAGCTGGTATACCAGCGGCACCCCGGTGGGAATATTCAGATTGGGGATGTCGTCCTGCGAAATCCCGTCGAGCTCCTTGACCAGCGCGCGCAGGCTGTTGCCATGTGCCGCAATAATGATTCGCTTGCCGGAACGTATCGCCGGTGCAATCGTGTCAGTCCAGTACGGCTGCATGCGGTCTATGACGTCTGCCAGGCATTCGCCTTCCGGCATTTCTTCCTCGGAAAGCGAATCATAGCGGCGGTCGCAGCGAGGATGACGCTTGTCGCCCTGTTCCATCTCTGGCGGTTTGACGTCGTAAGAACGGCGCCAGATATGCACCTGCTCGTCGCCGTGTTTCGCCGCCGTTTCGGCCTTGTTCAGGCCCTGCAGGGCGCCGTAGTGGCGTTCGTTGAGCTTCCACGAGCGTTCCACCGGCAGCCACAGCCGGTTCATCTCATCCATTACGATCCACAGGGTGCGGATGGCGCGCGTGAGCACCGAGGTGTAGGCAAAATCGAAATCGATGCCCGCTTCGAGCAGCAGGCGGCCGGCTTCGGCCGCCTCGGCACGGCCCTGTTCGGTCAGGTCGACGTCGGTCCAGCCGGTAAAGCGGTTTTCCTTGTTCCACAGACTCTGGCCGTGGCGCAGCAGAACGAGTGTGTGCATGAGGGCTCCCGGAGCGGTGGCGGAAGCGACGCATTGTACCTATTTGCGTCGCGACCGCTAGGAGCTATGCTTGGGGTGATTGACAAAGCAATGTGAGGGCTGCGCTAATGAAAACAACAGGTTACGCAAGTTTAGCTGCTTTGCTGCTGTTGGCAGGCGCCCATGCCGGCGAAATGAGCAGCGCCAATTATTCGATTTCCTGGGACGTCACAGACGGCGGTGGGGGCCTGATGACGTCTGCCAGCTACGTGCTGGTCGATTCAGTCGGCCAGCCTTCGGCCATCGGGGCCAGCTCCAGTGCCAGTTATATTCTGACCGCCGGATTCCATGCTGCGCCGGATACGGATACTGACCTGGTGCGCGATTTCCTCGACAACTGCAGTCTCGACCCGAACAGCGATCAGTTCGACAGCAACAGCGATGGCTTTGGCAATATCTGCGATGCCGATCTCAATGACGATGGCTTTGTCGACCTGCAGGACCTGGCTGTGCTGCGGACGGTTTTTCTCACGCAGCCCGGCAATCCGGCGTGGAATCCCGATGCTGATTTCAACAATGACGGCGCAGTCGACCTGATTGACGCGTCAATCATGCGCGTGAGATTCCTGCAGGCGCCCGGCCCCAGCGGTATCGCGCCGTAGATTCAGTCCAGCGAGTCGATCGCTGCCAGGATCTCTTTTTTCGCTTGCTCGATCGCCGCATCGATAGCCGCCAGGCTGTCAGCTGAGCCGGCCAGCGTCGCCCAGTTTTGCTGCCATACCAGGTAGAGCTCTGCAGCAGATTCCTGCACCGCGGCCGGCATGGGGTAGGCCAGGTCCCGTATTGCGATTACGTGGGTCCAGCCCACCCGCGGGTTGCCGCGCTCGTCATCCATATCGTAATGGCTGAGCAACACGACCTGCTGCAGTCCGGCGATTTCCTGCATTAGCTGAAAACCGGCGCTGCGGACATTGCGATTGGCTTCAGTCTGTTCATTGCGCCAGGTGTTGTACCCGAGGCTGCTGATAGCCACCACCAGGCTGATCAGCGCGACGGCATTGCGCCGCAGTTGTTCGCGGATTGATGCATCCCTGTCAGACACGTCGGTCTCCTAGAGCAGTGGCAGCGTGTAGAGCGCAGCGCCAAACACAAACAGCACAAAAAAGGACAGCGATGCCGCACTCTTGTTGAAGAAAACCAGCTGCTGTGCAGCACGCAGCGCCCACACGACGGCAATCCCGCCCGTCACGACGCGGCCAAGATCAGTGCCCGCCATCGCGTCAGCGTAGGCAATGGATATCCATGCGAACAGGATGAATACCGTGGTAAGCGTGAGGTTCATCACCTGCATGACAGCACGATTGATCGGGCTGAGTTTCGGCAGCTGCTCTTTCCAGTTGAAAAGGCGCCAGAACGCCAGGTGAAATATTGCGAAACCTGCCGTGTAGATGCCGCCGGCAAAAAGCCATTGTTGAGCTGTCACAATCTTCTCCGCTACGATGCCATTCTAGTCCAGACCACAGTAATTATGACGCACGCTATTGCCGTATTGGGTGCCGGGATGGTTGGTCGCGCCATCGTGGCTGACCTGTGCCCCGAATTCGATGTTACCGCCGTCGACGCCGATGCCGAGCGGTTGGCGCTGCTCGAGCGCCACTATGCCGTACCAGCCCACCAGGCGGACCTGTCGCAGCCGGCAATTGTGAGTGAGATTGCCGGGCAGGCCGACCTGGTTGTCTGTGCCGTGCCGGGATTCCTGGGCTACGATGCGCTGGCCGCCGTCATTGCCAGTGGCACCAATGTTGTTGATATTTCTTTTTTCAATGACGATCCGTTCAAACTGGACGAACTGGCAAAAACCAATAGCGTGATTGCCATAACCGATTGCGGCGTTGCGCCCGGCATGCCAAACATGATTGCCGGCTATCATGATGCAAATATGCAGGTCGATCGCTTCGAGTACGTAGTTGGGGGGCTGCCCGTCGAGCGCAAGTGGCCGTACGAGTACAAAGCGCCGTTTTCGCCGATCGATGTGATGGAAGAGTATGTGCGTCCGGCGCGGCTGCGGGAAAATGGAAAAATTGTGACTCGCCCGGCGCTGTCCGACGCCGAGTTGCTCGACATCGAGCCGGTCGGTCAGCTCGAAGCATTCAATACCGACGGACTGCGCACCTTGCTGCAGACAACGGCCATCCCCGAAATGCGCGAACGCACGCTGCGCTACCCTGGTCATATCGAACTGATGCGGGTGTTGCGTGAAAGCGGGTTCTTTTCAACGACACCGGTTGTGGTAAAGGGCCAGAGCATCGCGCCGCGCGATCTGACTGCCGCGCTGTTGTTCCCGCTGTGGCAGCCGGAGCCGGGTGAACGGGCGTTCACGGTGATGGTTATAGACGTGGAAGGAACAGCGGAAGGCAACAACGTCAGTTACCGCTATCACCTTTATGATGAAGACGACGCTGCCACGGGACTCAGCTCGATGGCGCGCACGACAGGGTTCACCGCAACTGCTGCGGCCCGGCTGGTGCTGCAGGGGCACTACACCCGGACCGGCATCTCGCCGCCGGAGTATCTGGGCGCGGCGCCAGGCTGTCTTGATCGCATTCTGGCGATGCTTGCCGAGCGCAACGTAATTTACCGGCGTAGTTGAAGCCGGCTGTGGCGGCACTGCTAGAATGCTCACGCCGAATAACTGAAGGAGCAGCATGAAGCCGACGATCACTTTCCATGGCGGTGCCGGTACCGTGACCGGCTCGAAGTACCTGCTCGATACCGGCAAGACCCGCGTTTTAATTGACGCAGGAATGTTCCAGGGGCTGAAAAAACTTCGGCTGATGAACTGGCGTGAACCGCCGTTTGATATCGACAGGATCGATGCGGTGCTGCTGACCCACGCCCATATCGATCATGGTGGCTACCTGCCGCGACTGACCCGGCTGGGCTACTCGAATCCTGTTTATATTACGCCGGCATCCATGGACCTTGCTTTTTTGCTGCTGAAGGATGCAGCGAAGATCCAGGAGGAAGATGCCGCCTACGCCAACCGCAAGGGATACAGTAAGCACCGCCCGGCGCTGCCGTTGTACACGGCCGAAGATGCCGAGGCGGCCTGCGCGCTGATGCAGCCGGTGAAGTTTGGCGACTGGCTCGAAGTCAGTGACGATGTCAGGGCCCGTTTTCTTAATATGGGTCACATACTCGGTTCGGCCATGATCCAGCTGGAAATTGCCAACGGCAAAAAGCCGACCCGGATTGTATTCAGTGGCGATGTCGGCCGTTACGACGTGCCGCTGCATTCGAACCCCGACCCGCTGCCGTCCTGTGACTACCTGGTGGTCGAGTCGACTTATGGCGATCGCGATCACAATCACGCCCCGGTCGAGGAGCAGATACGCGACGCCCTGATCCGCTGCATCGAGCGTGGTGGCACGATATTGATACCGTCGTTTGCGGTCGGTCGAACGCAGCTGATTACTTTTACGCTGCGCCAGCTGATCAGGGAGGGACGGCTGCCGGACGTACCGATTCATATTGACAGCCCGATGGCAATTGATGCCACAAAGCTGTACAGCAAGCACATCAAGGATCTGTCGCTGGATGGATCACTGACCGAGGATGGCCGTAGCCGTCTGTTTCCGGACAATGTGCATTTCTCACGTACCGTCCGCGATTCAAAGGCGCTGAACAAGATGCGTGGCCCGCGTGTGGTCGTTTCGGCAAGTGGCATGCTTACTGCAGGTCGCGTACTGCATCATCTGAAGCGCCTTTTGCCCGATCCAAAAAACCTGGTGATGCTTGTTGGCTACCAGGCCGCCGGCACCCGTGGCCGCAAGATGATGGAAGGCGGCAAGACGATAAAGGTGCATGGTGAACACGTTCCGGTGCGCGCCGAATTCATTCCGCTGGGCGGGCTGTCCGCGCACGCCGACCGCGGCGAACTGTTGCGCTGGATCCGGTCCGGCAAAGAACAGCCCGAAACAGTTTTTGTAACCCACGGTGAGGAAGATTCACAGGAGGCATTCGCCGGTCTGCTGCGCAGGGAGCTGGGCTGCACTGCCTGTACGCCGGAGCTGGACGAGTCTTTCGAGCTGGAATGAAGCCATGACCGATGAACTGTTTCGCGACGATGCTTATCTGAAGTCATGCAGCGCAACAGTAGTCGCGGCAGGCGAAGCGGGCATCGTGCTGGACCGTACGGTGTTCTACCCGACCGGCGGTGGCCAGCCCGGCGACAGCGGCCGGTTGGAATTGCCCGACGGTACATCGTTGACGATCACCGGCACGCGCAAAGGGGACGAGGGCATTGTCCATGAGACAGATACCGGCGCTGACATGCCGCCGGTGGGCACAGCGGTCACTGCCGTTATCGACTGGGATCGTCGCTATGCACACATGCGGATGCACACCGGGCTGCACCTGCTTGGCGCAGTGCTGCGGTTTGGTGTGACCGGCGGTTCCATCAGTGCCGGCCGGAGCCGGCTGGACTTTGACATGCAGGACCCGGTCGACAAGCCGGCAGTTGCAAAAGAACTGAATGAACTCATCGCGGCCGATCATCCGGTGTTGACCCGCTGGATAACGGATGCGGAACTTGCCGCGCAGCCGGAATTAATCCGCACCATGTCAGTCCAGCCGCCGCGTGGCGCAGGCCGGGTGCGGCTGCTGGAGATTCCCGGGGTCGATCTGCAGCCTTGCGGTGGCACGCACGTATCCCGCACCGGGGAAATCGGCCGGCTGCGTCTGGGCAAGGTCCAGAAAAAAGGCGCGCGCAATCGCCGCGTCAATATCCTGTTCGATCCGGACTGACCGTCCCTTGCGCCACGGTATATGGCGCTATGAGGGTTCAAAGCCCCGGCGGTTTTGGCAAAACGACCCCTGCTCTTTACAATGCAGAGACCGGCAGCACTCTTGTGCATCGCAATACAATGATCAGCCGGATCCTGGGGGATACATGAAAATCTGTCGCGGGCGAATCGGCCTGAAATCACTGCTGGCTGCGGCAGTTGCTGTCCTGACGGTGGCGGGGGCCTGGGCATGCCCGGTGCCGCAGGGCGCTGATTCTGCCTATCACACGCTGTCCCGGCTGGTGCAAAAAGCACCGCGGCTGGGCGTGGCCAGCACGGCCGGGCCTGCGACCCGCCGTGATCCGGCGAACGCATCGGCCTGCGAAGGCGGTATCGCCGATATCTATCCGTGCAGCAATGTCGATTTGCTGTCACACCTGCCGCTGAGTGCGATCGGCGGCGGCGAGGGCAGCGACATCTGGGGCTGGACAGATCCGCAAACAGGCAAGGAATACGCGCTGATTGGCAAGACCAACGGTACCGCGTTTGTCGATATCAGTGACCCGGAGAATGCCCAATACCTTGGCATGCTGCCGGCCTATACCAGCAGTTCGCCGTGGCGTGACCTGAAGACTTACAGTGACCACGTTTACATCGTAAGCGAGGCCGTCGGGCACGGGCTGCAGGTGTTTGACCTTACTCAGCTACGGACCGTCACCACGCCGCAGGTATTCGCCGCTACCTCGCACTACGCCGGATTCGGCTCCGCTCACAACATTGCGATAAATGAACAAAGCGGATTCGCCTACGCAGTGGGTACCCGTAATTCAGAAGACGGTTGTGGCGGTGGACTGCACATGATGGATCTCAGCCGGCCCGGCGCGCCCGAGTTTGCCGGATGTTATGCCGGCGACGGCTACACGCATGATGCGCAGTGCGTCACCTACAGCGGCCCTGATACCGCCTACCAGGGCAGCGAGATTTGCTTCAATTACAACGAAGATACGTTGACTATCGTTGACGTCAGCAACAAGGCGGCGCCTGCGCTGCTTGCCCGCATGCCATACAGCGGCTCGAGTTACACCCACCAGGGGTGGCTGACCGATGACCAGGTGTTCCTGCTGCTGGACGACGAGGGCGATGAATTATCGTTCGGTCACAATACGCGCACATATATCTGGGATGTGAGCGATCTCGATAACCCGCAGGTGCTCGGCAGCTACCTCGCGCCGACCCCTGCTATAGACCACAACCTTTACATCAAGGGTGATTTTGCCTACCAGGCCAACTATCGTGCCGGTCTGCGCATCATCGACCTGACAAATATTGCTGCGGGCAGTCTGGTGCAGAACGGGTTTTTCGATATCTATCCAAACAATGACTCTGCCGACTTTAACGGCTCCTGGAGCGTTTACCCGTATTTCGACAGCGGCGTAGTCATCATGAGTGGTATCGAGCAGGGGTTGTTCGTGTTGCAGCCGACGGCGCTCGAGCCAGGCTTTATGCTCAGCGCCAGCCAGGACAACCTGGCCGTTTGCGGCGATGGCAAGAGCAGTGCGTTTATCGCGGTGGATCCGGTGGGCAGCTATACCGGCGAGGTGGCGCTGGCCGCTTCCGGTGCGCCCGCTGGTGCCACCATCAGCTTTACCCCACAGCTGGTTTCACCGCCGGCCAACTCGATCGTTTCCGCGAGCGTTGCCGGCGCTGCCGCGGGAGTCTATCCGATCACCATAACCGGTCAGGATGGCGCGCTGCAGTTCGACCAGCCATTGACGCTCGAGGTATCGCAGGTCAGCCCGGAGCAGCCGCAGCTGTTACTGCCGACCAGCGGTGCGTCGGGAATCTCGGGTATCCAGACGCTGTACTGGAGTGCCAGCGAAGGAGCCTTCAGCTACGATCTGCAAGTCGCTACAGACACCGGCTTCAACGACATTGTTCTTTCCGTTGCCGGCACCCGGCAGAGATATTTCACTCCGCCGGAGGCATTGGCCGACAATGCAACGTACTTCTGGCGCGTGACTGCAAACAACGCCTGCGGATCCATCACCTCGGCCACCGGCAGTTTTGCCACCACTGGTTCGTCATGCGCGTTATACACAAGCAATGATGTGCCGATAGACATACCTGGCGCGTCAACCGGAACCGTAGTCTCGACAATCTCAAGCGATGCGGCCGGAACTGTGGTCGACGTAAACGTTGTTGGCGTGCAGCTGACTCACACCTGGATTAATGACATCGACCTGCGTCTGGAAGGCCCGGTGACGTCCGGTACCAGCCGTCATCCGGAACGACCCAGTGTGCTGATCATGGCGCAGATCTGCAATAACGAGGACAACCTCGACGTAAGCTTTGACGACGAAGCTGCGCCAGGCCCGCTGCCGTGTCCGCCAACCGACGGTGGAACTTATCAGCCCACCAATCCGCTGGCCGCATTTGACGGTTCCAGCGGCACTGGCGACTGGAATCTGCTCGTAACCGACAATTTTGTTTCCGATGGCGGTGCACTCGACGCCTGGGCACTGGAAATATGCACCGCGCCCGATGCGCTCATCCTGGATCTCGATAACGACACGGTCGATGACCGCATTGATAACTGCACGGAAGTTTCCAACCCGGCGCAGCGTGACACCGATAACGATGGATTCGGCAACATGTGTGATGGTGATTTCAACAACGACGGTATTGTCGATCTGATCGACGTTGCAATCATGCGTGCGGATTTCCTGCTCAGCGGCGACCTGGTAACGGACCTGAACGGAGACAGCGTGGTTGATCTGGCCGATATCGCGATGTTGCGGCTGACGTTTCTCGCAGCGCCCGGCCCGAGTGCCACGGCACAGTAGGAGCGACCCGTGGGAGCGGCTTCCAGCCGCGACAGCTTGCGACCATGTTTCCTGTAGGAGCGGCTTCAGGACGGACTCGATGGAGCCGACCGTCGCGGCTGAGGGTGGATTGGCAGGGTAAAAGCAGTCGAACCGGCCGGACCGGTTCGACAATTGTTTATGAGGTCTCGCAGGCGGGGCGGGTAAAGGCGAGGACGGTACCAGTGTCCTCCGCGCTGGCTGCAGTCTCCGCCTGCTCACGCAAACGCTGCCCGAACTGCTCAGCGCTCATCGGGCGACCAAACATGTAGCCCTGCATCCTGTGGCAACCCTGGCCGCGCAGGAACTCCATCTGTTCAATGGTCTCTACACCCTCGGCGATTACGTCAAGCTTCAGGCTGCGAGCCATGGCAATGATCGCGCTGGTTATCGCGGCATCGTCGGTATTTGTTGCAACTTCGCGAATGAACGAGCCATCCACCTTCAGCACGTCAATCGGGAACCGTTTCAGGTAACTCAATGAGGAATAGCCGGTGCCGAAGTCATCAACCGATATCTTGATCCCCATCAGCTTCAGCGCTTCCAGCGTTTCAATGGTGGCTGCTGCGTTTTGCATGATGATGCTCTCGGTCAGTTCCAGATCAAGAAAGTCTGGCGACATGCCTGAGGCGCGAAGTGCATTCGCAACCACCTGCAGGAGGTTGTTGCGGCGAAACTGCCGTTCAGAGAGATTAACGGCAATCGTCAGACCGTCGAAGCCTGACTGGTGCCACAGAGCGGTCTGGTGACAAGCCTGGGCGAGCACCCATTCGCCAATCGGCGCGATCAGTCCGGTTTCTTCTGCCAGCGGAATGAATTCACCGGGCGATACCATGCCGCGTGTGGGGTGGTGCCAGCGCAGTAGCGCCTCAGCGCCAAAAATCTGTTGTGATTCCTGATCCACCTGGGGCTGGTAGGCCAGCGTAAATTCTTCCCGGTCGAGTGCCTTGCGCAGGTCGGCCTCCAGCGACAGGCGCTCCAGCGCAGCTCCGCTCATCGCCGCGTCGTAGAACATGAAGTTGTCGCGGCCATTGTCCTTGGCGCGATACATTGCCGTGTCTGCGTTCTTCAGCAAGGACTGTACGTCGCAGCCGTCGTCGGGAAAACGGCTGACACCGATACTGGCGGTAATGAAGACTTCGTGTTTGCCCAGCTGGAACGGGTCGGAGAGTGCTGCCAGGATGCGTCTGGCGACCCGGTCTATATCCTGTTGGGTGCTCACATCAAACAGGCAGATGATGAACTCATCACCACCCAGACGGGCGACAAAACTCTGCGCTCCTGCCGGGTGGGCTTCTGCCAGCAGGTCACATTCGCGCACGCACCCGCGCAGGCGTTCCGCGACCTGTCGCAACAGCACGTCGCCGGCGCTGTGACCCAGCGTATCGTTGATACGTTTAAAGCGATCGAGGTCGATAAACAGAGTCGCTACCGGAATGTTTTCCGCTGCGGCTATCTCCAGGCAGCGATGCAGCTGCTCATTCGACTGTGTTCTGTTTGGCAGGCTGGTCAGGTCGTCAAAATATGCCAGCTGCCGTATCCGGTCCTCGGCCCGCTTGCGGTGGCTGATGTCGCGTAACGTATAGACGAATGCGACCGGCATGCGGTAACGGTCGTGCATCATCGATGCGCTGAGGCTGATGGTCGTAGTCTGCCCGTCCTTGTTGACCACGGTTGACTCGATATCGCGCAGCGGCTCGCCACCAGCGAGCTGCTCCAGATGAGCGCCAAGACTCTCGCCGAGACAGGCGGTGACCGTTTCGCCCACCATCTCTTCCTCTTCACGGCCAAGCAGGCGACAAGTGGCTTCATTGGTCAGGCGGATGATGCCATCGCGATCCATCACGATCAGCGCGTCGGTCATCGTGTCAGTTATCTGCTGACCGACAAAAGAGGGGGTCAGGTCGACCAGTCGATATCGCCAGGTAACATAGGTAGTAATAGCAAACAGGCAAAGCATGGTGACTTTGCCGATCGGAAACACGTCCAGGCCATACATCGGCATGAAGTCAACGACGCTGGCAGCACCGACGCATGATGCGACGAGGAACAGCTTCGAGCGGCGATGCAGCGCCGTGTCCCGCGGTGAGCAACGCATCGCATTGAAAAACACTATGATGCAGGTAGTCACCAGCAGCACCAGGAACACGATAAACATGCTGCCGATTGCTCCGTAACGCGGATATTGGCCCCACCAGTGCTGCTGCATGCCGATGATGAATTCCGGCGACACAAAGGCCAGCACCAGGAACATTGCCGACACCGATGCGGCAAAAGTCAGGCTGCGCCCGGGCGCGAATGAACTCTTGCCTACGACGCGGGCTGCAAAGTACAAGGCAGCGGTTGGAATAAACACAATTCCCGCATGTGCAAACCGGGCCCACCATAATGCCGCTGCGGTTGTCCTGGCGCAGTACATGACGCCGAAACCCACAAGCCAGAATGCGGTTGCCAGCGCCATCAGGAAAAGGGGAACTGCCACCCGCGAACCCCGTTCGTGTGTCAGCGTCAGCGCAGACATGAACAGTATCAGGCCCGCTGCTGCGAACAGCGGCAGCGCATGGCTGTTGAAAGCATATGCCTGAGCCTGAAAAATCTGTGCGAGCAAAGTCTCTCCCTGCGCGTGCCGGGCGTTTTTTCATAATGGCGCCCTGGCGTTTCAGTAACACGAGGATGGTCGCAGGGTTGATTGTTTGTTTCGTTGCCGCCTGTCTCATTTCGCTTCAAATAGACGGCGCTGCGTTTTACATATACGAGCGGCAAGTACTATTATGTTGGCAATCTGCTGATTGATCGGTTTGTGATGCAACTCTTGGCAATTTGCCGGCTGATCCCGTAATGTTTCGCACCATGGCAAAACGCAACAGACAAAGAGCATTCGCATTAGCCATCCAGAGCTCAGACCACCTGGTAGTCGAGAAACACTACGCAGCGGCAGCCAGTATTCTCGAGCGTTATCTTCATATACACCCGCCGCATGCCAGCGTCTTGCGCCGGCTGGGTAAAGTGCGGCTGTTCCAGGGCAGGCCACACGACGCGGTGCCGCTACTGTCGCGCGCGTTGCAGATGGAGACCATTCTCAGCGCAGCCTGAGGATCTTGCGTTACCACCGGCCTGCCAGGCCCGGTGCTAGAATTCCACATCATGACTACAAGGCCGGTTGCCGAAATCAACCGCCACATCTGGCGCGTGGTAGAACAAATACCATCGGGCAGCGTGGCCACCTACGGGCAGGTTGCCGACGCTGCCGGTCTGGGGCGGGCAGCCCGGCGTGTCGGGCGTGCCTTGCGTGATCTGCCTTCGGGGTCAAAGGTACCGTGGTACCGCGTGCTGCGCGCAGGCGGAGCATTAGCCTTTACACCCGGTAGCGCTGCATTCAAGCGCCAGCGCGACCGGCTGTCTGCAGAAGGCGTGCCGCTGGTTAACGGGCGGGTTAATTTGCAGGTCTACGGCTGGGTGCGCTCGCTGGACGAGTTATTGTGGAAGCCTGATTAACCGTTCCGTGGACTCAGCCGGGATTCCACAGCGCGCGGGAGAGTCTGGGTTATGAAGTTGCCAAGTTCGCTGCTTGCGTCTGTCCTTGTCAGCCCGCTGACCCGGCGCAGTATCAGCGGATGGCACGAGGCCAGGCGCCGGTTTCGGCGCCGCCCGCACCGGATTGTCTTTTATCACCGTGTTACTGATGCCTGGTCCTGGCTCCTGGCGCAGCTGTTGCCGCGCGTGTTGCAACAGTACGAAGTCGAGCTCGAGACGCAGCTGGTGGCGGCACTGCCGATCGATTGTGTAAGTGATCCGCAGCGTCTGGATAACTATTCTGCTTATGACGCGATGCGGCTGGCGCGCGCCTGGCAACTGCGATTCCCCGACGCTGCGACGCCTCCCGCCGCCGACCTCGCACATCTCGCCGGGCGCGTAATCCTGGCGCAGCCTCAATCATTGTCCCGGCTGTTACAAGCGACCGCTGCGGCGTGGGATGGTGACAGCCAGCAGCTGGCAGCAATGGCCAGGGATGATGGCGCGGCCGACGAGCAGACCACTGCAGCGCTGCTTGGTCTTGCCAGCACGCAGCTGGCACGGCAGGGCCATTATCTTGGCGCCATGCTGTATTTTCAGGGTGAGTGGTTCTGGGGACTGGACCGCCTCGGCCTGCTGGAGCAGCGGCTTGCCGCGCGCGGGCTGAGGCGCAATGAAGAGCCGCCTGTCAGCGAGCAGTTCCAGCCGATCGAGCGGCAGGCAGCCGGCATGGCGCAGGCGCTGGACCTCGAGTTCTACTTTTCGTTTCGCAGCCCCTATTCCTGGCTCGGTGCCTGCCGCGTTGTGGAGCTGGCCGACCGCCTCGGTCTCAACCTGCAGCTGCGTCCGCTGTTGCCGATGGTAATGCGTGGCATTCCGGTGCCACGGCGCAAGCTGCGCTACATCATTACCGATGTTGCGCGCATCGCCAGGCGCGACAACATACCGTTCGGCCCCGTCCGGGATCCATTGGGCAAAGGTGTCGAGCGGGCGCTTGCGGTATTCGACGCGGCGAATCGCCGGGACCGGGGCCGCGACTTCATGCTGGCCGCAAT
The DNA here is from genome assembly GCA_013003425.1 of Gammaproteobacteria bacterium. Lineage (NCBI taxonomy): Bacteria > Pseudomonadati > Pseudomonadota > Gammaproteobacteria > Gammaproteobacteria bacterium. The sequence continues at coordinate 125,483 of JABDJB010000056.1, forward strand.
GCGCGCGATCTGGTGTCAGGCAGCTGACCTGACCAGCACGCGTACATTGAACCGCCTGGCCGCGGTCGCCGGACTGGATGCCGCAGAGGTGGAGCAGGCGCTGCAGTCGAACAGCTGGCGCGCCGGTGTGGAGGCCAATGCGGCGGCACTGGCGGTGTTGGGGATTTGGGGCGTGCCGGCCATGTGCCTGCGCGACCCGGATGCGCGCGCCGCCACGATCGCCTGGGGTCAGGACCGGATGTGGGCGATAGAGCGGGCGGCGCTGGGTATCGATGTAGCCATGCCACCCCCCCGTCTGGTGCAATAAGCGTACCGCTCTGGACGGAGGCAGTACTGGTGACCGATTTCAAAGACAGTGGCGTGGTCCTCACGGGCGCCGCCAGTGGCATTGGCCGGCTGATGGCACTACGTATCGCTGCCGCGGGTGGTCGTGTGGCGTTGTGGGACATCGATGAAGCCGGCCTGGCCCGGGTGCGCGACGAGATCGCTGCCGCCGGAGGACAGGCTGTTGCGATTCCCTGCAACCTTGCCGACCGGGCTGCCATCGCCAATGCGGCGCAACGGACACTGGATGAACTTGGCTCAGTGGATATCCTGATCAACAACGCGGGAATCGTTTCCGGGCAAAACCTGCTGGAGGTGAGTGACGAGCAGATCGAGCTGACCTTCGATGTGAACACGCTGGCACTTTTCTGGACCGCGCGCGCATTCCTGCCAGCGATGCTGCAACGTGATCACGGGCACATTGTCACTATTGCTTCAGCGGGCGGTATCGCCGGAACCGCCAGGCTGGTCGATTATTGTTCTTCCAAGTTTGCTGCTGTCGGTTTTGACGACTCGTTACGCGCCGAGCTGAACAGCCTGGGCAGCAAAGTACGTACCACTGTCGTTTGTCCTTACTACATCGACACCGGGATGTTTGCGGGCGTGTCCACGCGCTTTCCATTTCTTTTGCCGATACTCAAGCCGGAAAAAACCGTGCGACGAATACTCGGGGCAATCACCGGCAACAAGCGTCGGGTGATCATGCCGTGGTTTGTTTACACCACTTACCTGCTGCGCCTGGCGCCCGTCGCGGTATCCGACTGGCTGCTCGACTTTTTCGGAGTAACGCACAGCATGGACCGATTTATCGGCCGCAAGAGCTGAGCTGATGACACTGGATCGCCACCTGCGCGCGCTGCTTGCCATCGTGATTGTGATCGCGATGGTGTTGCTGCTGGTGGCGGTGCTGAGCCTGACCGAATCCGCGCTGGATGTCTGGGATCGTTTTCGCCAGGTGCCACGCTGGATCGCAGGGCTGTGGCTGGGCGCGCTGGGCTTGCTGGCGCTGGCCAGCGGCTGGGCAATCCTGCGTCTGCTGTTTACCGGCCGGCGCAAGAAACGCCAGCCCGAGGAGCTGACAGCCGCGGCGCTGGAAGAACGTATTGTCAGCGGTGAGCAGCTCGGCATAGACGTCAGCGAGGCGCGCGAGGAGCTTGCGCTGCTGACCGAGCGCAAGACGGCAGGTGATTTTCGCGTGGCGCTGTTTGGCGAAATAAGTACTGGCAAGAGCGCTGTAATCCGTGCGTTGTTGCCGGACGTCGATAATATTGATATCAGCCCGCGTGGCGGTTCGACACGGGAGGTGTCCGACTATATCTGGACTTCGCCTGCCGGCGATCGCCTGGTAATCAGCGATGTGCCGGGACTGAACGAAGCAGGGGGGGTTCTCGACAAGGCGGCGACTGACGAAGCCGCGCGCGCGCATGCGGTGGTATTCGTGTGCGACCAGGACCTCACCCGTGAGCAATACGATGCAATAACGGCTCTGCGGGAAGTGCAGCGCCCGATGGTAATCGCACTCAACAAGGCTGACCGGCTCAGTGAGGGCGAATTGCGCCAGGTCAGAGAGCGTATCGGACAGCGTATCGTCGGGCTCGATGACGATGACGCTGACGCAGTTGATGTAGTGGCGATCAGCGCCGCCCCGGCCGAAACGGTCGTGCGCCAGTTACCCGACGGCAGCGAGCAGCGCGAGACACGCGTTGCACCACCGCGGGTAGAAGAGCTGGCCGACGCACTGCAGCGGATGATGGACCGCGATCCGGCGCTGATGGAGGAGTTGCGTGATGCCAGCGTTTTTCTGCTCGCGCGACGTCATCTGCAGGCGGCGGAAAACGATTATCGCAAGCAGCGATCTGCGGAGCTGGTTTCTTCGTATACGAAAAAGGCCGTTGTCGGAGCCCTTGCGGCAGTTGCCCCGGGCACTGATGTGCTGATTCAGGGCTACCTGGGCGCCAACTTCGTGCGTGAATTATGCGAGCTGTACGACGTCAGCCCGCGAGATATCGACGTGCAGCAGTTTCTGAAGCTCAGTCAAACTCATATCGGCAGAACGCTGCCGCTGTTGATGGCCATTGGCGGCAATGCACTGAAGGCCTTTCCCGGTGCCGGCACTGTCGCCGGAGGCCTTATGCATGCCGTGGCGTATGGGCTCATATTCGACGCGCTCGGCAGTTCGCTGACACAAACTCTAAATGAAAGCGGTCGGCTGCGTCCGGCACCGGCAGCCTCGCTGTTCAGGAAACAACTTGGTGAAAATCTGGAAAAACGTACAGCGCGCGTGGCAAAACTTGCTTGGGACGCCCGCCGCAAGCTCGACGACTGAGCAGCAGGCCGCGTCCGGCGATACGCATCTGCAGCTGGCGCGTCGCAGCCTGCAGGATCTGCTGGAGGATCCGCGCGTGCCGGTGCCGGTGCGCGAAGCGCTGTCGGAGGACTATGCCCAGGTCGAGCGCATGCTCGACAAGCTGGAGCACGGGCATATTCACATTGCCGCATTCGGTCGCGTGAGTGTTGGCAAGTCCTCGGTTCTCAATGCGCTTCTCGGGGAGCAGCATTTTGCCGTCAGCGCCCTGCACGGTGAAACAAAACGCGCCAGCAGCTCCTCGCTAACCTCCTACGAAGCAGCCGGCGTTTATCTGATCGATACGCCCGGTATCAATGAAATCGATGGCGAGGCACGCGAAGAACTCGCACGTGACGTCGCGTCACGCGTTGACCTGGTGCTGTTTGTGGCCGATGGAGACCTCACCGAAACGGAGCTCGATGCCCTGCGCTCGCTCGACCGGCAGCAGCGCCCGCTGCTGCTGGTGCTAAACAAGGCGGACCGTTATTCCGGGGACGAGCTCGCCCTGTTGCAGCAGACATTGGCGCAACGCACTGCCGGGTTGGTCGACCCGCGAAATATTGTCGCGGCATCAGCGCATCCGGCTGAAGTGACTTATGTGCGGGTCGACGATGCTGGCAACGAGCAGACCAGTCGCGAGCGGCCGCCGGCTGATGTGGTGAGGCTGAAAGAGCGGCTGTGGGAGATACTCGAAGCCGAAGGCCAGACGCTGGCCGCGCTCAACGCCAGTCTTTTCGCCGGTGAGCTCAGCGACCGGGTTGCGGTCAGGATACTCGAGACCCGGCGCGTGCTCGGTGAGCGGCTCATCCGCACCTACTCTGTTTCCAAGGGCGTCGCGGTCGCGTTCAACCCGGTGCCCGTAGCCGACCTGTTTGCCGCTGCGTTTGTGGACGGGGCGATGATCTGGCACCTGTCAAAACTCTATGACCTGCCGCTCGGCCGTGGCGAGGCCAGCCAGCTGGCCGGCACGATTGTTACGCAACTTGCCGTGCTCATGGGAACTGTATGGGCAATGCACTTTGTCTCGTCGGCGCTAAAGGTCAGTACCGCAGGCATGTCAACGCTGGTAACCGCAGGAGCACAGGGAGCGGTGGCCTACTACGCTACTTTTGTCGTCGGCAAGGTGGCTGAACGCTATCTGGCACAGGGAAAATCCTGGGGGGAGGGTGGTCCCAAGCAGGTTGTGCAGGAGATCCTCGACAGCGTCGATCGCGATTCGATACTCTCCGAGGCACGGGCTGACATTAAGGCTCACCTCAAAGGAGTGCGCTGATGAATTTTCTTTCCAGGATCAGTATCGCTCTGGCAGTTGCATGCGCGATCGCCGGCTGCGAGCCGAAAGAGGTCGACGAAACCGTGTGGGACGACCAGATAAAGACCATGGACAAGGCGCGCGAGGTCGAAGACAAGCTGATGAACCGGGCAGATCAGTTACGCCGGGACGTTGGTCAGGACGACGAGGAAGATCCGCCGCAGTAGAGTCATGCGCGTGCGCAAACTGATTACCCTGTCGCTGGTTGTGTTGCTGCTGGCCGGCTGCCGCAGCTTCGGTGATGGCCTGGTCAACACCGGTCGCAGCGCACTGCGCAGCCTTTCGGGAACCAGCATCGGGCAGGTAACCGTGGGTGGCAGCACAATTGAGTACCTGGAGCGTGATGCCGCCGGGCCGACACTGGTCATGCTGCACGGCTTTGCGTCAGAAAAAGATTCGTGGCTGCGCTTCATGCGCAAGATGCCGCGTCAGTACCGGTTGCTCGCCCTTGACCTGCCCGGTCATGGCGGGTCCAGTCGTGACCCTCAGTTCGACTACAACATCGAGAATATCGTCGAGCTGGTCGACCTTGCTATCGAAGAGCTGGCGGATGAACCGGTGCACATCGCAGGGTCATCGCTTGGTGGCATGGTTGCGACTTTGCTGGCAGCCAGGCACCCCGCGGAAGTGGCATCGCTGGCGCTGTACGCCCCTGCGGGCGTCTATCCGCGCGAACCGAGCAAATTTCAGCAGGCTCTGGCGCGCGGAGAAAACCCGCTGATAGCCACCACGCCGGAAGAGTTCGAGCGATTAATGGATATGGTCTTCTATGACCCTCCGCCGCTGATGTGGCCGGTGGGTCCGTCGATTCGGCGCTACGCGATTTCACGCGCGCCATTTCATCGCAAGATCTGGGCAGACCTGTGGCCAGGGCATCCGACTGTTAACGAGCTTTTGCCGGCAATAGACAAACCTGTGCTGCTGGTTTGGGGCAGCGAGGACGAAATACTCGACGTGTCGAGCGTGGAGATTTACCAGCAGTTGTTACCACAGGTCGAAACGGTGGTCGTGAACGAGCTTGGTCATGCCACGATCAACGAGCGGCCTGCAGCGATGGCAAGACTGCAGCGCGATTTCCTCGCGTCACTGCAGGACGGCACTGATTACGGCTCGCGCTGATGCAGTGAAGCAAGCCCGACAAGTGCCGGTGTCGGATGCATGATCACGGCGCAGGGGATTGCACGGAGGTAGTCGGTGTAGCGACCCTTGTCCTCGAAACGACGGCGAAATTCGGAGTTGGTCAGCAGGTCGTGCAGTGCCGGAACAATGCCGCCGGCGATGAAAACGCCGCCAAGCGCACCCAGGGTCAGGGCGAGGTTTCCGGCCACTGATCCGAGTAGCGCAAAAAACATATCGACGGCTTCACGCGCGATCGGGTCGCCGGCAAGCGCGCGCTGCGAAACTTCGCGTGGACGCACATTGTCGGCAGGATAGTTGGCCAGCTGCCGTAGCGTGTTGTACAGCGTTGCCAGCCCGGGGCCGGATACCAGCCGCTCCGCCGAGCAATGCCCGTATCGCTCGCGGACCGTATCAACTACCTGTGCCTCGCGTTCGGTCCCGGGTGCGAGCGTGGCGTGACCGCCTTCACCGGAGATTACGGCCCAGTTGCCGTTGCGCGTCGGCACCAGTCCTGACACACCGAGCCCGGTGCCCGGACCGATTGCCGCCATTGCTGCATCCCGGCGTGGTGCACCGCCGCCGACCGGGGCAACGTCCGTGCCGGCCAGGTGCGGCAGGGACAAGGCAACGGCGCTGAAGTCGTTGAGCACCTCGAGACTTTCCAGCCGCAGTTGCTCGCGGATCGTTCGAGCCGAGAAATGCCAGTTGCGATTCGTCATGCGAACTTCGTCGCCCGTCACCGGCGCAGCAACTGCAATTGCCGCAGCCGCGGGGGTAGCCGAATTTTTCTGCAGATAGTCGGACAGCGCTTCGGCCAGCGTGCGGAACCCGGCATTTTCAAAGACGCTGATGCGCGAGATCGTTCCCCGTGAGTCGACCAGCGCGCACCGCGTGTTGGTGCCGCCAACGTCGGCAATGAGTTCCATGCACAGTTCCTCCAGTGAAACCGGGTGCGATTGTAACTGCGATCGGCCGGCCGGGCGGGTGATTTCCGGTACAATTGAGCGGCACATCACGGGGGATATTGTGCGTTCAAACGCGCTGTTATCAGACTGGCTGGGCCTGGCGCCGGCACTACGCTGGCTTGCCCGCAAGTTGTTGTTCCTGTGGGTGCGTGACCGGGTGCTGCCGGAAAACTTCGCCGCCAGCCTGGCCGCCGATGTGCCGGTAGTCTACGTACTGGCCAACGACGCGCTGTCTACCAGGCTGGTCGTCGCCGGAGTTTGCGCGCGGCAGGACTTGCCCGCACCGGCCGCAGCGATTGCCGGGTTTCCCGGCGAGCGCAATTCAGTCGCTTACGTTCGTCGCCTGCGCGGCTGGTGGCGGCGCCGGCTGGTGCCGATCAGGTCGGAACGCCTGACCCGCCTGGTCGAGCGCGTGCGCGAAGATTCAGGTCGCGATGTACAGGTTGTCCCGGTATCGGTTTTTTGGGGTCGTTCGCCGGACAAGGAACGCGCGCCGCTGAAACTGCTATTTTCAGAAAGCTGGGCCCCGGCCGGCCGGATCCGCAAAGCGCTGATAATCATGGTGCACGGGCGCCAGATGCTGGTGCAGTTCAGCGAGCCGATTCGCCTGCAGAATTTTGTAGCCGAGGCAACGGCCGAGGGACTCGATACCGAACGTACGGTGCGCAAGTTGTCCCGGGTGTTGCGCGTGCACATGCGGCGCCTGCGTGTTGCCACGATCGGGCCCGACCTGTCCCACCGGCGCACGCTGCGCGGACAAATACTGCGGTCAGCATCGGTACGCGAGGCGATCCGCCGCCACGCCAGCCGCCAGGAAATTTCCGAGTTCGAAGCCGCCCAGCGGGCCGGCGAATATGTCGACGAAATCGCTGCAAACTATTCCTACGCCTTTATCCGCTTTATGGACAGGTTGCTGGGCTGGTTATGGAACCGCGTGTATGACGGTATCGAGCTCAACCATGTTGATAGCCTGAAGACCAACGCTGAAGGCCGGGAAGTCATATACGTACCGTGTCATCGCAGCCACTTCGATTACCTGCTGCTGTCCTATGTGCTGTATCACGCGGGACTGGTCCCGCCCCATGTAGCGGCTGGCATCAATCTGAATATCCCGGTTATTGGGCCGTTGCTGCGTCTGGGTGGCGCGTTTTTTCTGCGCCGCAGCTTTGGTGGCAACAAGCTCTACACCGCGGTGTTCCAGAAGTACCTGTCGCTGAACCTGGCCAAAGGCGTGCCGATCGAGTATTTCATTGAAGGGACCCGCAGCCGCACCGGCCGGCTGTTGCTGCCCAAGTCCGGCATCCTCGCCATGACAGTGCGCAGCTACCTGCGTGAACCAACCCGCCCGGTAATTTTCATCCCTGTCTATTTCTGTTACGAGAAACTGCTGGAGGGGCGCAGCTACATCGGCGAGCTGAGCGGAAACGCGAAGCGCAAGGAGAGTTTTTTCGGTTTTGTCCGCTCACTGGGTGCGATCCGACAGAAGTTTGGCAAAGTGCATGTGAATTTCGGCGCGCCGCTGTCGCTCGATGCACTGCTCGATGAATACAACCCCGGCTGGCGCGAACAGGGAGAAATGCCCGAGAAGCCAGCATGGCTGGCACCTGCGGTCGATGATCTTGCCCTGCGTATCATGCGGCAGATAAATCTGAGTGCGGCAGTCACGCCGGTAAGCCTGTTGTCGCTATCGCTGTTGTCGGCATCGCGCCAGGCCATGCTGGAAGAGGTATTACGCGATCATCTCGATTTGCTGCGGCAATTACTGCGGCGCGCCCCGTATTCGGAGAGCGTGACCTTTCCCGAGCAGGATGGCCGCGCGATTATTGATTATGCGCTGGAGATGGGCCTGGTACGCCGGCGCAGTCATGCTCTCGGTGACGTAATAGCAGCGCGCGGGAACAGCGCCATTCTGCTGACCTACAACCGCAATAACGTCATGCACCTGTTCGCACTACCGTCGCTGGTGGCGTGTTGTTTCCTGAATAACCGGACGATGCACGCCGACAAGATCATCGATCTGGCACAGATGGTCTATCCCTATGTGCGCGCCGAGTTGTTCCTGGCCTGGCCGGAGGAGCAGCTGGAAGACGTTTTGCACCAGCTGCTGGCCGTTTTTGTAGACATAGGCCTGCTGGAACGGGATCCGGACAATGGTCGGCTCAGTCGTCCCGCTGCCAACACGCCGCGCGCAGCCCAGCTTTCGCTATTGGCTCAGGGGGCGCTGCAAACGCTCGAGCGCTACTACATGACAATCGGGCTGTTGCTGAAGCACGGACCTGGCCACGTCAGCCAGCCTGATCTGGAAAATCTCTGCCAGCTGATGGCACAGCGCATGTCGATGCTGTACCAGTTTGATGCTCCCGAGTCGTTTGCCAAGCCGCTGTTCCGCGAATTCATCGACCGGCTGCGCGAATCCGGCGTGGTCTGGCTGGACGATAACGGCCTGCTGGCCTATGACGACAGGATTCGCGCGGTGGAGCAGGATGCGAAACTGGTGCTGGGCGAGCAGATGCGGCACAGTATCCTGCAGGTAATTCATGTCTGAGGCAAGCTTAAGCCATTGATATTTAATCAGAAATGAATTGCTGCGCCGCAGCGTGTTGTCTGCAGTGGTGCAGTGTATTTTGCGTCGGACCATATATCTGTGAATCCAGGGCAGGGCCGGCGCGGCGGATGTGACAGAAGTTTTACAACTTTTGCGCCGCACAGCCGTCCAAATGCCTGTATGCCCGTAATATCAGGGCAGCGCTTCACGGTCTTAACATTCTGGAGAACGACTGATGCAGAGATTCACTACAGCCGTTGCAGGGCTTCTCGCCCTGGCGTTCCTGAACATTGCCGCAGCTGCAATCTCGCCCGAAGAGGCTGCCCGTCTGGGCCAGGACCTCACGCCAATGGGCGCCGAGAAAGCGGGCAATGGCAAGGAGATCCCGGAATGGACCGGCGGCATCACAACGCCACCGGCAGGCTACAAGCCCGGTGACCATCACCCCGACCCGTTTGCCGACGACGAGATCGTCATGACCATCACGGCGGCGAACTACCAGGAGGAGGGTATTGCGGATCGTCTCACCGTTGGACACAAGGGTTTGTTCGAGGCCTATCCCGATACCTTCAGGATGCACGTCTACCCGACACGCCGCAGTTTTTCGGCGCCGGATCATATTTACGATGCGACAAAGAAGATTGCCACCACCGCCGATCTGATCGAGAACGGTAACGGCGTAACCGGCGCGTTGATGGGTGTGCCATTCCCGATACCCAGTAGCGGTGTTGAGGTTATCTGGAATCACATCCTGCGTTGGCGCGCTGAATCCGGCGAGCGTTTTTACGGCCAGGCAGCTGTGACGCGCGGCGGCGACTTCACCCTGGTGCAGTTTGCCGACCAGATCTCGGTGCCCTATGCGCTGCCGGGTATGACAGAAGAAGAGCTCGACAACGTCATTATCTTCTTCAAGGAAAAGACTGTGGCGCCGGCGCGCCTGGCCGGCCGGGTGTTGCTGGTGCATGAAACGCTGGACCAGGCTAAAGAGAACCGCAAGGCGTGGGTGTATAACCCGGGCCAGCGCCGTGTGCGCCGCGCGCCAAACGTTGCGTTTGACAACCCGCGTAGTGGTTCCGACGGTTTAATGACTTCTGACCAGTACGACATGTACAACGGCTCGCCCCAGCGCTACAACTGGGAGCTGGTTGGCAAGAAAGAAATGTATGTGCCGTACAACGCCTACAAAGTGCACAGCAACAAGCTGAAGTACAAGGATTACATCAAGCCGTTGCATGCTGACCCGCAGTACCTGCGCTATGAGCTGCATCGGGTGTGGGTCATCGATGCCACGCTGAAAGACGGCATGCGCCACCAGTACAGGCGCCGTACCTTCTATATTGATGAGGATTCGTGGCAGATTCTCGCGGTGGATATCTACGATAACCGCGATGAATTGTGGCGCGTGTCGGAAGGTCACGGCATTAATTACTATGATGTGAAAAACTTCTGGACCACGCTGGAGGTGAACTACGATTTGCAGTCCGGTCGTTACCTTGCCTTCGGTCTCGATAACGAGACGGGCATGTACGATCTGTCAGCGTCGATTCCAAAGGAAGAATTCACCACGGGAGCTCTGCGCCGCGCAGGTACGCGCTAGCAGGCAGGTTCAGACTTACGCCTTCGCCGGCTGCGTAGGGCAGCCGGCGAAGGTTTCGATAATCCGGCACGGATGCCGGAAAAAGTGATGGGGGTTCACTTGTTTAAATTTCTTGCCACTGTTGTGGCTTTTCTGGCCGCCATGCAGGCCAGTCTGGCGGCCGAGTATCCGCCAATACCGGAACCGGGGCAGGCTTTCATCGCGCCAAACGCGACTGAAGCTGTGCTGCTCGATGGGGTCTACGTGGACGGCCGCCTGGTCGTAGTCGGTCAACACGGAATCGTGCTGATAAGCGATGACGAAGGCCGCAGCTGGACGCAGAAGCAGTCCGGTACCCGGGCTGCATTGACCGGCGTGTATTTTCATGATCGGTCAACGGGCTGGGTGGTCGGGCACGATGCGATAATCCTTCGAACCCGGGATGGTGGCGAAAGCTGGGAGCAGGTTAATTTTGACCCTGACGACCAGCGGCCCCTGTTTGATGTGTGGTTTGATGATGCCACGAGTGGTTTTGCCATTGGCGCCTACGGATTGTTACTGGCAACAACTGACGGCGGCAGCAACTGGGAATCGCGCGAGCTGATACCGCAGCCGTGGCCTGATCTCGCTTCAGTCGACAGTGCCGGCTCTGACGCGGACGAATTCGATTTCGAAGACGATCAGTTCTACGATTTTCACCTCAACAATATCGTTGAAAGCCCCACCGGTGACCTCTACATTGCTGCCGAGGCCGGCAATTTTTTCCGCTCGGGTGATGGCGGCTCAACCTGGTATTCAATGCCGACAATCTACGAGGGGTCGTTTTTCAGCGTACTCCCGCTGCAGGCTGAAAACCTCGTGCTGATGGGACTGCGTGGCAATATGTTTGCTTCCACCAACGGCGGTGAGGCGTTCAGACGGATCGACACCCCGGTTACCGTGCTGCTGAATGATGGTGCAGTGCTGGCAGACGGCACCATATTGATCGGCGGGATGGCTGGAGCGTTGCTGGAGAGTAACGACGCCGGCTCGACATTCCAGCTGCGGCAGCAGACAGACCGCAAGGCGATCTCGGTGTTGCTGCCCGTAAGTGACGCGATAATTGTAGTTGGTGAGGCAGGTGTAAAACGCCGCACTCTCGAGCAACTGCAGCAGGGAGGCGCGTCATGACCACTCTTGTAACACCAAAATCCGGCCCGGTAGTCGCGCTGCTGGAGCGGCTGGTTTTCGGCAACCGGCCGCTGGTCATCGTCGTATTCGCGGTAGTGACAGTGTTGATGCTGTGGCTGGCCCGCGGCCTGCATGTAGATGCCGGCTTCACCAAGCAGCTGCCGACAAAGCACGAGTATATGCAGACGTACCTGGATCACCAGGAGCAGTTCGGTGGTGCCAACCGCGTGCTGGTGGCGCTGGTTGCTCGCGACGGCAACATGTTTACGCCGGAGTTTTTCCAGGCGCTGAAAGAGGCCACTGATGAGGTCTTCTTTATTCCCGGCGTCGAGCGAGCCCGTGTCAGCTCGCTGTTCACGCCGAATACCCGCTATATCGAAGTTATCGAGGGTGGTATTGCTGCAGGCAACGTTGTGCCGGCAGATTTCCAGCCAACGGAAGCCGGGCTGGAGCGCGTGCGCGAGAATATTCTGAAATCGAATATTGTCGGCCGGCTGGTTTCGAATGACTTCAGTGGCGCAATAATCAGCGCGCAGCTACTGGAGGTGAACCCTAACACCGGGGAAAAACTCGACCTGGTGCGGGTATCCAATGACCTCGAGGAAAAAATCCGCGACGTATTCGGTGGTGAGCAATTCCCGAATGTTGATGTGCACATGATCGGATTCGCCAAGGTTATTGGCGACGTGACCGACGGCGCACGGATGGTAATCCTGTTTTTCCTCGTGGCTTTCATCGTCACGACGCTACTGGTTTATTTCTACACCCAGTCAGTCACGCTTTCGGTAATCCCGCTAGCGTGCTCGCTGACTGCGGTTATCTGGCAGCTGGGGCTGCTTACCGGGCTGGGCTTTGGTATTGACCCGATGGGTATCCTGGTGCCGTTCCTGGTTTTTGCTATCGGCGTCAGTCATGGCGTGCAGATGGTCAGCGCTGCGCGCGCGGAAATTTTCGATGGTGTCGACAGCCTGCAGGCTGCGCGCAACAGCTTCCGTCGTCTCGTTGTACCCGGCAGCATCGCCCTGGCCAGTGACACCATCGGTTTCATCACCATTTATTTCATCGAGATACGCATGATCCAGGAAATGGCGATCACAGCCAGCCTGGGTGTGGCCGTGATAATCCTGACCAACCTGGTGCTGTTACCGGTGTTGATGTCCTACGTGCGGTTCAGCGAGCGTTACAAGCAGAAGCTTGTGATTCGTGCCAGGCAACTGAGCCCGTTGTGGGACAAGCTGTCGATAGTCGCTCAGCGTGGCCCGGCAGCCGTAGTGATTCTGATCAGCGTGGGGCTGCTGGCGTTTGGCGCCTGGAAGGGCTCCGAAGTGAAGGTCGGAGACCTGCACCAGGGGGTGCCGGAGCTGCGGGCCGACTCGCGCTATAACCTCGATACGCGGGCTATTACCGAGCGGTTCTCGATCGGCGTGGACATCATCACCGTCATTGTCGAGACGGTGCCCGAAGGGTGCATCGACTATGAAGTGATGAGCTCGATCGACGATTTCGCCTGGTATATGGCCAATGTGCCGGGGATACAAAGCGTGATAACGCTGCCGATGGTGGCCAAGGTGGTCAATGCCGGATGGAATGAGGGCACACTGAAGTGGCGTGTGCTGTCACGCAATGCAGACAACCTGGTGCAATCGAGCCAGTCAGTCGATACCAGCAGCGGTCTGCTGAATGCCGATTGCAGCGTGATGCCCGTGATGATGTTCAGTGAGGATCACAAGGCCGAAACCATCGAACGCATCGTTACTGCAGTAAAAGCGTATCGTGCCGAGTACGGCACTGAAAAAATCAAGTATCGCCTGGCGACCGGCAATGTTGGCGTGATGGCGGCTACCAATGAGGAAGTCGAGGCGGCCCAGTTCCCGATCCTGATGGGGGTGTTTTCTGCCGTTATCCTGCTGTGCATTATCACTTTCGCCACCCGGCGGGCTGCGCTTTACTTTCTGGTCCCGGCCGTAATTGCGGCGCTGGCGGCCTGGTTCCTGCCGGGTCAGCGCAACCTGGTCGCAGCTGCCATGGCGCTGTATACCGTCTTCTGGCTGGTCCGTTTCCCGACAGCGCGTTCGGTACTTTGCATCGTTATCCCGCTGGGCCTGGTTTCATTGCTGGCATACGCGCTGATGGCGACCCTGGAAATCGGTCTGAAGGTGTCAACGCTGCCGGTGGTGGCTCTCGGCGTTGGTATCGGAGTTGACTACGGTATCTATATCTATAGTCGGTTCAAATCGTTTATGAGTGAAGGGCTGCCGCTGGCTGAGGCCTACCATGCGACACTGCGTGTGACCGGCGCCGGCGTGATATTTACCGGCGTGACACTCGGGATCGGCGTAGTCACCTGGCTTTTTTCGCCACTGAAATTTCAGGCCGACATGGGACTGTTGCTGACCTTCATGTTCATCGTAAATATGCTTGGCGCGATCCTGTTGTTGCCTGCGCTGGCCAGCTGGCTGTTGCCACGCAGGCTGCACTGAACCGACAGTGCAGGGTGCGTCATAGCGCTGTAACATAGATCTGCTTCAATAGTGCACCATGTCACGCTCGGGTGAGACAGTGATTCTGATTGTCGAAGACGAACAACCGGTTCGTGAGATGGTCAGGTTTTCATTGAGTCGCGCCGGATTCGAGGTATGCGAAGCAGCTGATTGCCTGGAGGCCCACGACGTGATCGCCGGGCAGCATCCCGATCTTATTCTGATGGACTGGATGTTGCCGGAGATGAGCGGGCTGGAGTTCACCCGCCGGCTGAAGCGTGACCCGGAAACGGTCGATATACCGGTAATCATCCTGACCGCCCGTGGCGAGGAAGAAGACAAGGTCAAAGGCCTGAATACGGGCGCCGACGACTATGTGACAAAGCCGTTTTCGACGCGCGAACTGACGGCGCGTATCAACGCGGTGTTGCGCCGCAGCGCGCCACCTGGCGACGCTGTCATAGAGGCCGGCGACCTTTTGCTCGATGCGGACAGCCATCGGGTAATCGCGGACGGCACCGAAGTGAAACTGGGGCCGACCGAATTCCGGCTGCTGCATTTCTTCATGACAAACCAGGAACGCGTGCACAGCCGGGCGCGCTTACTTCATCGTGTCTGGCGTGGCAACGTGGATGTTGAAGAACGCACGGTCGACGTGCATATCCGGCGGCTGCGCAAGGCATTGCAGCCATACGGGCTGCATTCCTTCATCCAGACGGTCCGCGGGACCGGTTACCGGTTTTCCACCCGGGTCGATTGAAGTGAAAGGCCTCGCTTCTGTATTGCTGCTGCCGACGCTCGTTGTCGCCACGTCACTACTGCTGGGCTATGGCTCGGGATATCCGTTGCAGTTTCTCAGCGCTGGTCTGGCCGTATTGTTGGCCTGGCAGTTGTTGCAGTTGTGGCGTCTGCTGCGCTGGCTGGGTAATAGTGACAGTGCTGCTGCCACGCCAAATCACCGCGGCGCGTGGTCGCAGGTTTATGCCGCCATCGGACAGCTGCGTGAGAACCGGGCTGGCAACGACGGGGACCTGCGCTCTGCGCTGCGTGCATTTCGCCAGTCGGCTGATGCGTTGCCTGACGGCGTTGCCGTGCTCAATGAGCATCGACAGCTGGTGTGGCTCAACCGTGCCGCAGCGGATCTGCTGGGGCTGGACAGCGCCCGTGACCGGGGCCAGCGCATCACCAATCTCATTCGCAAACCGAAGTTTGTGAAATTTATCGGGCAGCATGAGCATCCCGAACCGTTGGTGATCAGGGGTCGCGGCAAGCCGCGCCGGCAGTTGTCCCTGCAGCTTGTTACCTACGGGGATAATCAGCAAATTCTGATGGTGCGTGACGTGACGCGGGAGCGCCAGGTAGAAAAGATGCGTCGCGATTTTGTTGCAAACGTGTCGCACGAACTGCGTACACCGATGACGGTTATCACCGGCTATGTTGATGAGATGCTGACAGATCGGGCGCTTATCGGTGAGTGGGGTCCGCAGCTGGACACAATCATGGCGCAGGCGGCGCGTATGAAGGCTATTGTCACTGACCTGCTGCGGCTGTCGCGGCTGGAGTCGGCGCTGGAAGATGCCGGATACGAAGCAGTAGCGCTGGCCAAGGTGCTCTCCAGTATCAGGCTCGAAGCGATCGCCCGCTATAGTGAGGGCACGGCTATTTCGATTGAAGTCAGTCCGGATGCGGCCCTGCTCGGCGACTACCAGGAGTTGTACAGTGCCCTGAGTAACCTCGTGGATAATGCGGTCAAGTACACCGGTGAGACCGGGGCCGTCAGGGTGCGCTTTGAGCAGCAGGCAGATGGCAGCGCGAAGCTTTCGGTGACCGACTCAGGTCCCGGTATTTCAGCCAAGCACCTTCCACGGTTGACGGAGCGATTTTATCGTGTCGACAAGGGGCGTGACCGCGAACGGGGTGGCACCGGGCTGGGCCTTGCCATCGTCAAGCACGTACTGCAGCGTCATAACGCCGAATTGGTAATCACCAGCAGTCCGGGTGAAGGTAGCTGCTTTGCGTGCGTGTTCCCGCCGGAACGTGTCACATTGCTGGCGGCCGAGACGCGCAACGCCGGCGCTGCCTGAGGCTGCGAACAGAAAAGGCCTGTGTCGGGAAATAAAGAAGACGTTGTGCCACGGCAGTTCGATCACGAACTGGAGGACTTGCGCAATTCGGTGCTGGCGATGGGTGGGCTGGTCGAAGAGCAGCTCGCCAGTTCGGTCAAATCTCTAAGCCGGCAGGATGATGAATTGGCCAAGGCCGTTATTGCCGGCGATGTGCGGGTCAACAGGATGGAGCTGGAAATCGATGCGCGGTGCAGCCAGCTGATCGCCCTGCGCCAGCCGGCACGCAGTGATTTGCGGTTGATCCTCGCGATTATCAAGACAATTGCAGATCTCGAACGTATCGGGGATGAGGCAGAAAAAATAAGCCGGCTGGCAACTGAAAACATGATGCGGGAGCGGCAGAAAAGCGACTATGGGCAGCTCCGGCATCTTGGTCGTCATGTGCGTACGATGCTCAGCAGCGCGCTCGACGCATTTGCACGGATGGACTCGCAGCAGGCGCGGGCAGTCGCCGGTGAAGACAGCGAGGTTGATGAAGAGTATGAATCGCTGGTGCGCCAACTTATTACCCGCATGATGGAAGACCCGCGCAAGATCCGTGAGGCGCTCGATATCATGTGGGCAGCACGCGCCCTCGAGCGTGTCGGTGATCACGCCAAGAACATCAGCCAGTACGTGATCTACCTCGTTGAGGACCGCGACATTCGCCACCGTTCGGTCGTGCGTGACGACCCCCGGTAAAATTTTTCTGCACTATAAGCTACTGACCTGGATCGAGAATTTCCTGCAACAGGGCCACGGGCAACGACGCCTGCTGTAACAGTCCTGTCACTTTACTCTCATAGAATGCCCGGCAACTTCACCGGGCGCCGTCCCGTATTCCAAAGGAGACAGACATGACCGGACCATGCCGGTGGCTGACAATTTTTGTTCTCGGTTTCTCATTTTCCTTACCCGCGCTGGCAGCAGACGACGACATCGCGGAATTGAGAGCTGAGATCGAGCGCCTGTCGCAGCGACTGGAGCAGCTGGAGCAGGATCGGCGGGAACGTCACGAGGAAAAAGTGGTCTCGGTGCCGGCGCCCCGACAGGAAAAACAGCTAAAGTTTAAAGGCGATGTGCGCTATCGCTATGAAATGATCGACCAGGAAGGCAAGGAAGATCGTAATCGCAACCGGGTGCGCGCGCGCTTCGGGGCAACGGCGCGAGTCAACGATTCAGTCAAGGCTGGCATTCAGCTTGGAACCGGTGGTGACAGTCCGGTCAGCGGCAACCAGTCCCTTGATGGCGGATTTTCCAGAAAGGATTTTGGGCTTAACCTGGCCTATGTCACCTGGCAGATGGCGCCGGGTTCGTCCCTTACCGCCGGCAAAATGAAGAACCCGCTGCATCGCGCCGGCGGCCATGGGCTGATCTGGGACAGTGATGTCAATCCGGAAGGCGTTGCGTGGCAGTACCAGGCCAACGGGGTTTTCACCAATGTTGTTGGCCTGTACGTGGAGGAGCGCTCGTCAGCAGATGACAGCCTGATGTTTGGCGGACAGCTGGGCTTCGATACTGATGTTGCCGAAGATATGGACTTCAAGGGTGGCATTGGTTACTACGTCTACACAAATACGGTCGGCAACAAGCCGTTTTTTGACGGCGACGATAGTGCCGGAAATACACTAGTCGATGGATTACTCGTAAATGATTACAGGCAGGTGGAGTTGTTCGCCGAGCTCGGTCTGAAGGTCAGCGAGTGGCCGGCAGCCGTTTTTGCCAACTACGTGCAAAATACCGACGCCAGCGACAACGACACGGGCTATGCGGTTGGCATCAGTGTCGGTCAATTCTCGTGGGCCTACCAGGACCTCGAAGCCGATGCCGTGATCGGTACATTCGCCGATTCGGACTTCGGTGGTGGCGGTACCGGGGTTAGCGGTCATGTATTCAAGGCAAAGCATCCCATCGCAAAAAACTGGGCGGCTTCGCTGACTTTTTTCCTCAACGATTTTGGCGCGCCGGGCGCGCCGGAGAAAGACTACCGGCGGCTGCAGGCCGACATGCAGTTCAAGTTCTGAGACTGTCTGTAACCGGGCCGGCTCCGGCTGGCCCGGTCAATCCAGCGGCGGGCGCCCGCGCAGCCGCTTTACCTTGCCGCGCCGCTTCTTGTCGTCAAGACGCTGACGCCGCGCGGCACGCGTGGGTTTTGTGCGCCGGCGCTTCTTTGGCACTACCGTGGCCCGTCGCACCAGCCTGGCGACGCGATCGAGTGCGTCCTGGCGGTTTTGCTTGCGACTGCGAAAGCGTTTTGCTGTGAGTATCAGCTCACCCTGCGTTGTCACCCTGTTACCGGCAATCCGCAGCAGCCGTTTGCGTACATCATCAGGCAAAGAAGGTGAGCTGCGGATATCGAAGCGCAGCTGCACGGCGGTGGAGGACTTGTTGACATGTTGTCCGCCCGGTCCCGACGCGCGGATAAAGCTGAGCTCGAATTCATCGAGCGGTATTGACAAGGTGTCGGTGACAGTCAGTTCAGGCATGGGCGGTTTAGCAGCGACTGCGCTGCTGTCAGGGTTTACCTCGGGCGGCTCAGGCGTTGAGGTCGGGAATGAGTTGACTCTCGAGGCGTGAAATCGTGTCTTTGATCATCAGCTTGCGTTTTTTCAGCCGCTTGAGTTCGAGCTGATCGACCAGCGGGTCGTCGGCAAGGCGGGAAATAACATCATCAAGATCGCGGTGTTCAACACGGAGCGATTTCAGTCGCTCGAGACTTCTGAAGGCTTCGGTTTCTATTTTCTGGTCCATTTGCGCTTTCGAATCACGTTGCCGCGGCGGGCAGTGGCCGGATGGCCCGACCGGTCTAGCTTAGCCTATAGGCGCGGGGCGAATCCAAGCGCCGTTGCTGCGGCGCATCATCAGGCTTCCACATACCGGGCCCAGTCGCGACAGGTATCGCCGATCGCCAGAAAATAAGGGTTGAGCAGCGGCTCCTTTGCGTTGTACCGCAGGGACTGCCCATCGAGCTGGACGACGTCGCCGCCGGCGGCAGTCAGGACCGCGTGCGCCGCTGCGGTGTCCCACTCGTTGGTCGGGCCCAGCCGCGGGTAAATATCGGCGCCACCCTCGGCGACCACGCAGAATTTCAGCGAGCTGCCCATTGGTACCATTTCGTAATCGCCGACGTTTTCCAGGAAAGCATCGAGCGACGCGCCACGATGCGAGCGGCTGCCAACGATACGCGCCGGGCCGTCGCCGGCGCCGACGCTGATGCGGCCGGGCTTGCCGTCGGCAGCGATCTTCCAGGCGCCGTCATTCGAAGTGCCGTAATACTCCAGCTCACGTGCCGGCGCGTAAACGACGCCGAGTATCGGCTCATGGTCGGAGATCAGTGCGATGTTCACGGTAAACTCGCCGTTGCGCTTGATAAATTCCTTGGTGCCGTCGAGCGGGTCGACCAGCCAGTAGGATTGCCACTGCGTACGCTCGGCGTAATCCGGTACGCCGGACTCCTCGGAAAGCACGGGCAGCGCAGGCTCCAGAGCGGTCAGGCCGGCTGCAATGACGCGGTGGGCTGCAAGGTCGGCCTCGGTCAACGGCGATTTGTCGTCTTTTACCTCGACATCGAAATCGCGTGCGTAAACTTCCATAATCGCAGCACCGGCAGCGCGCGCTATCCGGCGCACTTCGGGCAGAAGAGTTTCTGTCTCAGTCTTCATTCAACACCTATTTCCTGCGCCGGGGTGGCCGGCCACCGCGGCCCCTGGCTGGTGGTCCGCCGCGCTTGTTGTGCGGCTTGCGGGGCGGTCGTGGCGGGATCTTTATATCGACCAGCAGGGCAGGGTCGATTGCTTCAACCGGAATCTTGTAGCCGACATACTTCTCGATGGCGGGGAGGTTCTGCGCATAATCCTCGCAGCCGAAACTTATCGCGTCGCCTTCGGCGCCGGCACGCGCGGTGCGCCCGATACGGTGAACGTAGTCTTCAGCATCGTCGGGCAGGTCGAAGTTGAACACGTGGCTGACACCGGGAATATGCAGGCCACGCGACGCCACGTCAGTTCCGATCAGAACCGGCAGCTCGCCACTCTGGAAGTCGCGTAACAGCCGTAATCTTTTTTTCTGTGGCACGTCGCCCGACATTGCCCGGGCATCAATACCGTTTGCCTCGAGAAACCGCTGCAGGCGCTCGGATTCACGCCGCCGGTTGACAAACACCATCGTGCGCCGCGGATCCATTTGGCGCAGCAGGCCGATGAGCAGCGGAATCTTCTCGCGGTTTGACGGGTAATAGATGAGCTGGCGAATCCGGTCCGGGGTGACCCGTTCGGGCTCGATCTGTACCAGTTCGGGGTCGTTCATATGCTCGTAAGCCAGTTCGAGCACCCGCTGCGACAGCGTCGCTGAAAACAGCATGTTGAGACGCTGTCCGGGCTCCGGCATGCGCCGCAGCACAAAACGGATGTCGCTGATAAAGCCCAGGTCGAACATCCGGTCGGCCTCGTCCAGCACTACCACCTGGCAACAGCTGAAGCGAAAAACCTTCTGCTTGAAGTAGTCGATGATGCGACCTGGAGTGCCGATCAATACATCGCAGCCCGCCTCGATCTGCTTGCGCTGTTTCTCGTAGTCGGTGCCACCGAAAGCCAGTGCGAGTTTGAAGCCGGTATGCCGGTTGAGTATCTCGGCATCCTTGTGAATTTGCACCGCCAGCTCACGGGTCGGCGCCAGCATCACGGCGCGCGGATCATTCGGTCGCCGGCCAGGCAATGGCTCAGTTTGCAACAAATGATGGAATGCGGCGATCAGGAATGCGGCAGTCTTGCCGGTGCCCGTCTGGGCCTGTCCGGCCACGTCCGAGCCCGTCAGGGCGTCGGGCAGGGTCGCGCCCTGGATCGGCGTGCAGGATTCGAAGCCGGCCTCGCGGATGCCTGCGAGTACTGCGGGGTCGATCGCGAGCGCGTCGAATCTAACGTCTGTAAGGTGCCTTTCGGTCATTTCGTTTTGGCAGATCCTGTGCTATAAAGTGAGTCGCTGGCGCTTGGCGCCGCACCGGTCCAGTACAGCCAGGGGCTGTAGACTGACAACCATCCCAGACTGGAAGTCCAGCTCCTATCCCAGACAACAAACAGCGCCGCTAGTCGGCTGCGTTGATCAAGGCTGAACTGTTTTCACAACTGGCTTCAGGCCCCCGTAAATCTTCGACGACCTGTACGCGGCCGGTAGTGTAACCCGACATTCACTTGGAGGAGAATGTGAGCGAAAGAATAATTCATACGAGTGATGCCACCTTTGAGGCAGACGTGCTGCAGGCCGACAAGCCTGTCCTGCTGGATTTCTGGGCCGAGTGGTGTGGCCCGTGCAAGATGATCGCGCCGGCACTGGCAGAAATTGCCGAGGAATTCGATGGCCGTGTCACCGTTGCCAAGCTCAACATTGACGAGAATCCCGCGACTCCGCCCAAGTACCAGGTGCGGGGCATCCCAACGCTGATCCTGTTCAAGGACGGGACCGTGGAGGCCCAGTCGGTGGGCGCCAAGTCAAAAACCCAATTGACCTCATTCCTGGAATCACACCTATGAGAGGCTATCTCGGCAACTCGGCCCGTGGTGGCCGGTCCAAGACGCAGCCGCGCAAGCGGTCTGGCGGCAACAAGTCGCGCCGGCGGAAGCCGCCGAAGCACGAATTCCCGGATGACGGCGAAGGGCTCGAGACCATAGACGGCGAGCTCAGCGAAAACGTCATGGACCTGACCGAGCTCAAGCAGAAGCCGGTTTCCGAACTGGTCGAAATGGCCAACGAAATGGGTCTCGACAGTGCGGCCCGCCTGCGCAAGCAGGACATGATCTTTGCGTTGCTGAAAGAGCACGCCAAGAATGGCGAAGACATATACGGCGCCGGTGTGCTGGAGATACTGCAGGATGGTTTTGGCTTTCTGCGCTCTGCCGATGCATCGTATCTTGCCGGACCCGATGATATATACGTATCGCCGAGCCAGATCCGCCGTTTCAACCTGCGCACCGGCGATACCGTGGCCGGCCTGATTCGCCCGCCAAAGGACAGCGAGCGCTATTTCGCCCTGCTGAAAGTCGGGCAAATCAACATGGATGCGCCGGACAATGCCAAGAACAAGGTGCTGTTCGAAAACCTGACCGCTCTGTTTCCGCGCCGGCGGCTGAAGCTGGAAGCTGGCAACGGCAGTACCGAAGACATTACGGCGCGAATAATCGATATGGTTGCTCCGATCGGTGCCGGCCAGCGCGGGCTGATCGTCTCGCCGCCGAAAGCCGGCAAGACCATGCTGCTACAGAATATCGCGCACTCGATCATCCACAACTGCCCCGACGTAGTGCTGATCGTGCTGCTCATCGACGAGCGGCCTGAAGAGGTCACCGAGATGGCCCGGTCGGTCCGCGGCGAAGTCGTCTCCAGCACCTTCGACGAGCCGGCCAGCCGTCACGTACAGGTGGCCGAGATGGTCATCGAGAAAGCCAAGCGCCTCGCAGAGCACAAGAAGGATGTCGTCATCCTGCTCGATTCGATTACCCGGCTGGCGCGGGCGTACAACACGGTTGTGCCATCATCCGGCAAGGTGCTCACCGGCGGCGTGGACGCCAACGCGCTGCACCGGCCGAAGCGCTTCTTCGGCGCTGCGCGCAACATCGAGGAGGGTGGCAGCCTGACTATTATCGCCACCGCCCTGATCGATACCGGTTCGCGCATGGACGACGTCATCTACGAGGAGTTCAAGGGAACCGGCAACATGGAGATCCACCTGGATCGGCGTATTGCTGAAAAACGTGTATTCCCGGCCATCAACATCAATCGGTCCGGAACGCGCAAGGAAGAGCTGCTGACTGATCCCGACGAGCTCGCCAAGATCTGGATTTTACGTAAGCTGCTACATCCGATGGACGAGATTGCAGCGATTGAATTCCTGATCGGCAAACTCAAGGACACCAAGGTCAACAGCGAGTTTTTCGAGGCAATGAAGCGCTGACGCACGTAAAAAGCGTTTTAACCTGACATAACACGTATCTTGTCATATTGCGTTGTGATTCCGATCACGGCGCCCTGAGTCATTTTCCTTTCTACTGATTGCGCGGGGTCCGTCAGGCCCCGCGTTGCTGTGCGCAGGACAGGCGTGCAATACAGAGGGAGAAGCGATGGGCGCAATCACGTCAGGGAAATACAGGGCAATCGTCATATCGATTGCGCTGTTTATTGTCTTTGACGCTGGTGTGCTCATCATGAACTTCTATATCGCGAACCAGTTCGCTCGCGATGCCACAGAAGTAAACCTGGCGGGCCGCCAGCGCACCCTGTCACAGCGCCTGCTGAAGGCCTTGCTGCAGACCGACAATGCCCTTGGCAGCGGCAACTATATTGACGTTCCGCTCAATGAGCTGAAATCCAGTTTCCGCCTGTTCGACGACACGCTCAATGCCTTCAACAAGGGCGGCGAGGTGATGGGTGTCGATGGGGATCCGGTGCTGGTGGAGGCTCTGGACGATCCATATGCCCGCCGCATGCTGACCGAGACTATCGAGCAGTGGTTGCCGTTGCGCGAGGCGCTGCAGCCGATGCTCGCTTTCGACGCGAAGATCGATCGCAGCGCTGAACTGATCATGACCGATGCAGGCGCCGAGCTGGAAGGCGACCTGTTTCACGCCATCATGGTCGCCACTGCCGAGGGCCGCGATACGCGGCTGCACGAGCTGACCAACGGACTGACGGTTCACATGGAGTATGAATCGACCCGCCGTGCCGCACGACTGCGCATCATTCAGGTGACCGGTATATGCCTGGCACTGATCAACTTCTTTGTCATCCTGTTCCATTTTATCCGTAACCTGAACAAGTATGACGCGATGATCGAGCAGGCCAGGAAAGAGACTGGCGAGATACTCGAGACAGTCAACGAGGGGCTCTTTCTGCTCGATTCAGAATACCGCATTGGTACTCAGCATTCGGCTGCGTTGAGTGGAATATTCCGTCGCGACAATCTGGGCGGGGTCAACCTGATTGAGTTGTTGCGCGGTATCGTGCCGGAGACAACGCTCAATGTTGCCCGTGATTACATCAGCCTGTTCTTTGGCAAGCGCGTCAACCAGGCCCTGGTTGACGACCTGAACCCGCTGAATGAGGTTGAGGTTCATTTTGGCGGCGACAGCAGCATGTTCCAGACCCGCTATCTCGGTTTCGAATTCCGCCGCGTGCTGGTCGACGACCAGTTGTCGCACCTGCTGGTGACTGTCAATGACATTACCGAAAAGGTGGCGCTGGAGCGCGAACTGCAGGAATCACGAGCGCGGTCGTCCGCGCAGCTGGATATGCTCATGGACATCCTGCATATCGAGCCGGAAATGCTTACAGATTTCCTGTGCGGCTCTGAGCGGTCATTGGGCAAGATCAACTCGATTCTGCGGCGCCCGGCCAAGGGTATCGAAGTCTACAAGGCCAAGCTTGACCAGATTTTCCGCGAAGTACATACGGTCAAAGGCGAGGCCGCGGCGCTGGGCCTCAACTCCGTGGAGATTCATGCTCACGAGCTGGAGGACCTTATTGCCGAAATCCAGGAGCGGCCGTCGATTCGCGGCAGCGACTTCCTGCCGCTCACCATCAAGCTGGACGAGGTGCTGGGGCATATCCAGTCGGTGCGCGAGCTGGTGGCGCGGCTGATAGATTTCCGCACCGCTTTTGACCGCAGCAGCATTGCCCAGGTAGACGATGACCAGCGCTCGGCACCGCGCACCGACATGTCGGCGCTCATGCACAATCTCGCCGAACGTATCGCCGACGAGCAGGGCAAGCGCGTCAACCTGCACTGTGTCGGCCTCGAGGGGCGGCACGTACCGGAAGCCTACCGCGGTCCGTTAAAGGACATGGCCCTGCAGTTCATTCGCAACGGCGTAACCCATGGTATCGAGCCTCCAGGGGAGCGCAACGAGGCCAACAAGGGACAGGTTGGGCGTATAGCCATGAAGTTCATGCCGCTCAATGGTACCGGGTTCGAATTTTCCTACCGCGATGACGGGCGCGGGCTGGATCTCGATCTCATTCGGCGTACCGCAGTCGAGAAAGGCTTTGTCACCGCCGACCAGATTGACACGATGGAAGAGCGGGCGGTAATGGCGCTTATTTTCCAGCGCGGTTTTTCGACTTGCGAACAGGTCAGCACAGATGCTGGCCGGGGCGTAGGCATGGACGTTATCCGCAATCTCGTCAATGAGCTCAATGGCAAGGTCAGGGTATCGACCGCGCGAGGTGAGTTCACCCAGTTCAAGATCACGTTGCCGGCAATACCGAGCGACATGGACCAGGCGGCATGAAAAGCCGCGCGTTTACTGCAGCCGAAAGGTGAAAATCATGAAACTCATGATCGTGGATGACTCCAATATCATCCGGAGAAAGATAGAGCGCTCCACCGAGGTCGACGGCCTTGAGGTGGTAGCTACCGCAAGCAACGGCGTCGAGGCGCTCGAGCAGTTCCCCAAGGTGTGCCCGGACATCGTCACGATGGACCTGACCATGCCGGAAATGGGTGGCATCGAATGCGTCGAGCGGATGGTAGAGATAGATCCGAATGTCATCATCCTGGTGATCTCGGCACTGTCAGACAAAGCCACCGCCATCGAAGCACTCAAGAAGGGAGCCAACGGGTTCCTGTGCAAGCCTTTCACGGAAGAAGAGCTGAATCGCGCTTTCCGCGAGCTGCTGGAGGAAGCGAATTATGGATAAGCAGGACCTGCAGGTCTTTATCGAGGGTGCCACCTCGTTCTTCAGTCATATGGGTGGCGAGCAGGCGCAGATCGGTACTCCCTACCTGGCCAGCAACACCAACAATGAGGTGAAGGGTTTTACCGGCATTATTGGTGTGACCGGCAAACGCAGGGGCTCGGTCTATTTCACGGCACCACCGGTGCTGCTGAAGGTACTGCTGATGACCCTGGGTGAAGAAAACACCGATCACGAGAACATGTGCGACATGGTCGGCGAGGTGGCCAACGTCATTTCGGGAAATGCTCGCAAAGAATTTGGTCACGAGTTCCTGATATCGGTGCCGATCGTGGTGGTCGGCAGGCTCGACAGGATTGTCGTGCCACCCGAGCTGCGCTCATTCGTCGTACCCATCACCTGGAAAAACTACGACGCATCGCTGGTCATAGCGCTCGAGTGATACCACCCGGGTTTTGCTGAATGAGCAACGCGGTTTCACAACAACTAACCGGGCCCATTCCATTCGCACCCGTGCGCTTGTGGCGGGCTGGTGGCAGGCAGCGCGCGGCGGTGCAGGCATGGCTGCTGGTTTGTGCAGTGACAATTCCCGGCGGATTGCTGACGCGCATCTTCGAGTGGACCGGGCTGGCGGTCGAACTTGGTGGCACCACGGTGCATCTGACCGTATACCTGCCATTACTGGTTTGCGTGCCATTGGTGCTGTGGTGTGGCTTCCTGTGGGCCGCCATACCGGCCTATTTTTCGACGCTCCTGGTGGCAATAGCCGGCGGCATGTCTTTGCCATGGCTGCTGGTGTTCCCGCTGGCAAATCCGCTCGGCCTGGCCATGTTTGCGCTGCTTTACCGGGTGTCGAATGCAAATTCCCGCATGCGCGATGGCGCGTCAGTTGCCGGTTTCGCGGGGGTTGCCCTGGTCGCCTCACTGGCAGGATCGGCCGGGGCATTCGTCTGGGTTTATTCAAACCGGATTGGCGCCGATGTTGCCTACCCGGTCTGGCAGGGCTGGTGGCTCGGCGGCTGGCTGCAGGCAGTACTGATCAGCCTGCCGACCCTGTACCTGCTTAGTCCCGCCGTGGAGCGCTGGCTGGCACCATTGAAGCCGGCTCGCGAAATCAGCCGGCGTGATCTCAGCCATCGGCTGCTGCCGGCAATTGCTTCTGCGGTTGTGGTGTTGATGACCTATGTTTTTGCTGCAAGGCTGTTCAGCCTGCGGAAATTTAACGCTGCGGCGCAACGAATCAGTGACGATGAGATAGTCAACGAGTTGCTCAATTCCATTGACGCGCTGACCTATCCCTTGTTCATTCTTGCCGCCGCGCTGGTCGCAGTCGGTTTTCTCGGTTACCGCGCCGCGATGTTCTGGAACCGCTCGCTGATGGATGCCAACGAATTACTGGCTGCCCGCAACTCGGAGCTTGCGCGAATGGCCGAAACGGATGTTTTGACGCGCGTATACAGCCGGCGCAAGGCCATGGAAGTGCTGCACCTGGAATTCGAGCGGGCGCGGCGTACCGAAACGGACTTCAGCGTGATGATGATCGATGCCGATTATTTCAAGCGAATCAACGATGAACATGGCCACCTGGTGGGTGACGAGGTAATCAGCGCCCTGGCTCAACGGCTGGCCGAAGCGCTGCGCGAGTACGATGTACTCGGCCGCTATGGTGGCGAGGAATTCATCGCCATCCTGCCGCAAGCCAGTCACGACGATGCGCAGCACATCGCCGAGAGGGTACGCGCTGCTGTAGCTGAAGACCCTGTTGCGACAGCAGCCGAGCCGTTGCCGGTGACCGTCAGTATTGGCTTTGCGACGATCAACGACGCCGATGCAAATGAGAACTTTGTGCTCGATCGCGCCGACCTGGCGTTGCTGGCAGCAAAACGCGCGGGCCGGAATCGTGTCGCCTCCGGGCGCACGGTGCCTGCGCGGCCCAGGGTTACCGCCTGACAGAGGCTCGACCCCGATTTACCGGTTTATTGCGCGATGCCCGATGTCGCGGCGACTGAAAGCGCCTTCCCAGGTAATCGTATCCGCACGCCGATAGGCCAGCTCTTGTGCCGCGGCAACGTCATGGCCCAGCCCGACGACACACAGCACCCGGCCGCCGGCCGTAACCACGCGGTCGTCACGCACGGCGGTGCCGGCATGGAAGACCTTGGTGCCGGGGATGTCATGTTCCAGGCCGCTGATCGGATCCCCTTTGCGGTAACCGTCGGGGTAACCGCCCGCCGCGAGCACCACACCGAGCGCGGCACGCGGGTCCCAGGCTGCTTCCAGCTCGTCCAGGCGCCCGTCGATTGCGCCATCGCACAACTCCGCCAGGTCACTTTGCAGACGCATCATGATCGGTTGTGTCTCGGGATCGCCCATACGGCAGTTGAATTCCAGTACCCGGGGTGCGCCTGACTCATCGATCATCAGGCCGGCGTAAAGAAAACCGACGTACGGAGTGCCGGACTCGTCGAGCGCACGCACCGTCGGCTGCATGACTTCATCCATAATGCGCTGGTGCACAGCCGGGGTTACCACCGGCGCTGGGGTATAGGCGCCCATCCCGCCTGTGTTTGGCCCACGGTCCTGCTCGTCACGGGTCTTGTGGTCCTGCGAGCTCGCCAGCGGCATTATCTTGCCGCCGCCGACCAACGCGATAAAGCTGGCTTCCTCACCGACGAGACAGTCTTCGATGACGATGCGCCGGCCGGCTTCTCCGAAACGCCGGTCGGCCAGCATGTCGCGCGCCGCCGCTTCTGCTTCCGCAACGCTCTGTGCAACGATGACGCCCTTGCCGGCAGCCAGGCCGTCGGCCTTGATGACAATGGGCGCGCCGCGCTCGCGAATCCGGGCCAGGGCAGGCGTTAGCTCGTCGAATACTTCGTAGCTTGCCGTCGGAATGCGATTGGCCTCGAGAAAATCTTTCATGAAGGCCTTGGAGCCTTCCAGCCTCGCGGCACCGCGTGACGGCCCGAAACAGCGCAAGCCCGCCGCTGTAAACTCGTCGACCACGCCAGCGACCAGTGGCCCTTCCGGACCGACGATAGTCAGGTGCACCTGCTCTTGTTGCGCCAGGGTCAGTAGCGAGTTGATCGCGTCCGGCTCGATATCGACGTTTCGCAGCTTCTTTTCGCTGGCGGTGCCGGCGTTGCCGGGTGCTACCAGCACTTCCGTTACCCGCGGTGACTGCGCTACGCGCCAGGCAAGTGCGTGCTCGCGGCCACCGCCACCGATAACCAGTATTTTCATGTCAGTGCCTGAAATGACGCATGCCAGTGAAAACCATTGCCATGCCGTGCTCGTTGGCGGCTGCGATAACTTCCTCATCGCGGCGTGATCCGCCTGGCTGGATTACTGCGATTGCTTCGTGCCCGGCAGCAGTGTCGATGCCATCGCGAAACGGAAAAAACGCATCCGATGCCATCGCCGAGCCCTTGACGGCGAGGCCGGCATCCACTGCTTTCATCGCGGCGATGCGGGCACTGTGGACGCGGCTGGTCTGGCCGCAACCAATGCCTATAGTCATCTGGTCCTTGGCAAAGACAATGGCGTTGGACTTGACGTACTTGCACACCTTCCAGGCGAACAGCAGATCGCGTAATTCGTGTTCGGTGGGCGAGCGCTGCGTGACAACTTCAAGATCTTCCGGGGCAACCAGTCGCGTATCGCGATCCTGCGCGAGGAGACCGCCGTTGATCGAGCGATACTCGGTGCCTTCGAGGCGCTCCATGTCCCACCAACCCGTGACCAGCACGCGCACGTTGGGCTTGCCTGCCAGCACGACGCGCGCCGCGTCCTGCACCTCGGGCACGATCAGAACTTCAACGAACAGGCGCAGTATTTCCTCTGCTGTGGCCGGGTCGAGGCTGCGATTGAGGGCAATGATGCCGCCGAATGCCGATGTCGGGTCTGTCGACAGCGCGCGCCGGTAGGCTTCGAGAGCGCTGTCAGCCACCGCGACCCCGCACGGGTTGGCATGTTTGACGATTACGCAGGCAGGTTCATAGAACTGGCGCACGCATTCGAGAGCAGTGTCGGCGTCGGCCAGATTGTTGTATGACAACTCCTTGCCCTGCACCTGGCTGGAGTGTGCGATTGAAGCTTCGCGATTATCGCTGTAGCGATAAAATGCCGCGTGCTGGTGGGGGTTTTCCCCGTAGCGCAGATCTGCCGTCTTTTTCAGCGGCAGGATATTACGTTCCGGAAACCGGTCGGCGTCTGCAGCATGCGCACCCAGGTAACGGGCGATCTGCGCGTCGTAGGCCGCAGTGTGGCCGAACGCGCTCACCGCCAGGCGGTAACGCAGGTCGTCATCCGGGCCACCGGACTTGATGGCTGTCAGAACTTCGCCATAGTCGGCCGGATCGACGACCACAGCCACGGCCGCATGGTTCTTTGCGGCGGCACGCAACATGGCGGGGCCGCCGATGTCGATATTCTCGATAGCCTCGTCCAGCGTACAATCCGGCCGCGCAATCGTCTGCTCGAACGGATACAGGTTGACGACCAGCAGGTCGAAGCGCTCCAGGCCCAGTTCGGCAAGCACGTCGTCATCGGTGCCAGGCCGCGCAAGCAGGGCTGCATGAATACGCGGGTGCAGCGTCTTGACCCGGCCGTCCATGATCTCGGGGAAGCCGGTCTGCTGTGCTACGCCGGTGACGGCGATTTCATTTTGCTGCAGCAGTTTTGCCGTGCCGCCGGTGGAGACGATTTCTACCCCGAGTGCATTGAGGCTGCGGGCAAACTCGACGATGCCGGTCTTGTCAGAAACGCTGAGCAGTGCACGCAAGGCCTGATTCTCAGCGACTGTCCGTAAGACCGTAGGTTTTGAGCTTCTTGCGCAGCGTACCCCGGTTTATACCCAGAACTTCGGCTGCGCGACTCTGATTGCCACGGGTATAAGCCATGACCGAGCGCAGCAGCGGCTCCTCAACCTCACGCAACACCAGTCCGTAAAGCCTGGCAGGCTCATGACCGTTCAGGTTGGCGAAGTAGCCGTTGAGTGCTTCTTCAGTTAAATCGCGTAGCGGCTTGCCGGCGCTCATCCTTCGCGCGGTGGCAATATTTTTTCCGTTCAAAGTCCGTTGTCCCACCTGCCGAGACTCCCCTGTTTTGGTTTTCTTACGCTGCAACCGCATCATCAGTCGCGCGTTCAAAATATTGTCTTGTCAGATTCACCTGTTGTGCAGCCGAGTCAACCCGAACTACGGCATTGCGGTATTGCCCTGCATCCGTGCGATTCCTGCAGTACCAGCCGAGGTGTTTTCTGGCTACCCGCACCCCGGTCTGTTCGCCGTAAAAACGATACAGCTCCTCAAGGTGGGCGAGCATAATATCACGGAGTTCGGCGACCGCCGGCGCGGCGTTTTGGTCATTCTTGTCCGGCGTCGAAAGACACGCGGCGATCTCTCTGAAAACCCACGGTCTGCCTTGTGCTGCGCGACCAATCATCAGGCCGTCAGCCCCGGTTTGTTGCAAAACTTCACGTGCCCGCTGCGCGGAGTCGATGTCGCCGTTGGCGATGACTGGTATGGAAATCGCGCGCTTGACTTCGGCAATCGACTGGTATTCGGCATGACCGCCAAACTTGCAGGCGCGCGTGCGACCATGAATCGCGATGGCCTGTACACCGCACTGTTCGGCAATTTCCGCGATGCGCACGCAGTTTTTCTCTTCCGGTGACCACCCGGTGCGGATTTTCAGCGTAACGGGTACGTCGACGGCGGCTACAGTCGCATCAAGTATTCGCCGGACATGATCTTCGTCACGCAGAAGCGCTGAGCCAGCGGCCTTGTTGCAAACTTTTTTTGCCGGGCATCCCATGTTTATGTCGATAATTCCGGCGCCACGCTCGGCATTAAAGCGAGCTGCAGCGGCCATCATCTGTGGATCGCCGCCGGCAATTTGCACGATGCGTGGCTCGGGCTCAC
Organism: Gammaproteobacteria bacterium; assembly: GCA_013003425.1. Lineage (NCBI taxonomy): Bacteria > Pseudomonadati > Pseudomonadota > Gammaproteobacteria > Gammaproteobacteria bacterium. Next base: position 157,031 of record JABDJB010000056.1, read on the forward strand.
CGCTGTGGTCCATGCGTCGACGGCTTTTGACGGTCTGCATCAGGCGCGGATCCGCGCTTATCATTTCGCCTGCGGCCATCGCTGCGCCCAGTCGCAGGCACAGCAGCCGGAAGGGTTTGTCTGTAACGCCGGCCATCGGCGCCAGCGCCAGGTTATTGCTGAACTGGTACGGGCCGATTTTCACGTCTAGCCCTCGTCGGCGCAGCGCAGGGTGCCGGCGCCATCAGGCAGGCACATGTCGAAATCGAATCCGACTACATCCGTGCCGGGGTCATGCAGGTTCAGCACGACACGCAGCCGCTGTCCGGGTTCGAGCAATTCGCCGACCAGGGCGCGATCCGCCAGGTACTCAGGAGGAGTGAAGTCGCGTATGCCGGTCGGGTCGCCCCAGCGGTCGCGCAGGGTTAGCCGAACCATCGGTGCCGGCTGCGGCAGGTCGGCGCCGTTGGAAATGATCGCCACGAAACGCAGTGCGGTGGAATCGTCGGCATTATCCGTCGTCTCGTCGGCAGGCATTTCAAACAGGCGTGCCTGGCCGACCACCTTGTAATCGCTGATGCGCCAGTTTGGTCGTGGTGCACCACCCGCTACCCCATACAGGGAGCTGACTGCCGGACCAAACCGTGGATGGATGACCAGGTCGCCACGATTTCGATGCACGATCTGCCCGACCAGCAGCAGGGTCATCAGTGCTGCCCCGACGGACCAGCCAATTGTTGCAGCACGGCTGCCCGGCGCCCGCAGGTAGTCGCGCAGGTCACGCGCATCCTCGGCATCGTAAGCGTCGCTTGCCGCACTTGATACGAGAGCCGCCGGCGGAGGTTCGGGCGGTTCCGGCAGCTCCGGCTGGCCTGGCGAGACTGCGGTCTGCGCAAACGGGTCCTGTGCTGCAGCGCCACCCTCCATTTTTTCCGGAATAACAACGTCATGGTCGCGGTCGAGCGCGGTTAGTTCCGGCAGCGGCAGGCTGAACAGCGCGGATTCGTCGACAGCTTCTTCGCTGTCCGCGGTGTCTTCAGGCCGGTCAGCAGCGGATGCGGTTTCGGTCTCCGGCAGGCTGGCAACGACATCGGCGTCGATGCTCTCATCAGCGCCATCGTCGAAGCCGGCAAACAGGCTGTCTTCGCTTCCGTCTGCAGCCTCGGTGTCTGTAAAGCTTTCATCGTCGTCATCCCACTCGTCGTCGAGAAACGATTCTTCATCATCGACTTCCGGTGGCTGGTATGACTCATCCAGAAGAATCTCGTCGTCTTCCTCGTCGACTGCTTCCTTTTCGACCGTAGTTACCGCCGGGACTTCGCCGGAATCATCTTCAGCATTGTCGTCAGAAGTGGCATCGTCGTCATCCTCCGTGTCCGTTGCCAGTGCCTCGTCTGCACCAACATCCAGGACGGTGACATCAGCCTCGCTTTGTCCGGCCTGCTCGTCGTCGGCTGACGCAGCTGCTTCAGGGGCCTTGTCGTCCTGATCGTCATCCTCCGTGTCCGTCGCCAGTGCCTCGTCTGCACCAACCTCCAGCACGGTGACATCAGCCTCGCTTTGTCCGGTCTGCTCGTCGTCGCCGGGCGCAGCTGCAGCCGGTTCAACGACTTCGTCCTCTTCATCAGCCAGCGACTGCTCTGTTGCTTTGGCAGGAACGACGCTGTCATCGGCTTCGCTTTGTCCGCCCTGCTTGCCGCCATCTGGCGCAGCTGCTGCCGCATCAGCCGCCTTGTCGTCTTCATCGGCCGGTGATTGTTCTGGCGCAGTATCCGGTGCCGGCTTTGTCTCCGGCACGGCGTCACTGATCGTGCGTAATGCATCGAATGATTTGCCGCACTGGCCGCAGCGCGCAAAGCCGCCCGCAACGGCGAGGTCGGACGCCGTTATCTCCAGTACCGCGCTGCAATCAGGACATTGTGTATACACGATCGTTTCGGGTGCCGCTCAAACGGGCCCAGCCGGCACGTATGGAGCACTGTTCGTTTTCAAACCATGGAGCATAAGCCTGCCATACCTGCTCCGCCTGGTCGTCGAGAATACCCGAAAGCACGACTGCACCGCCCGGTCGCAACATTCCGGCCAGCACCGGCACGAGTCCGATCAGCGGGCCGGCCAGTATGTTGGCCATGGCGATATCGACGCTGACAGCCGGCAGTTTTCCGGGCAACGAAATGTGAAATTTCTCGCCGCAACGATTGGCGGCCGCATTATTGCGGGTGGCTGTCAGGGCCTGCTCATCGATGTCGGCAGCAAAAACCTGTCGTGCTCCCAGCGCCACCGCAGCCAGGCCAAGCACGCCGGAGCCGCAGCCGAAATCAAGCACCGTGCATCCGTCGACCGAATTCCCGGCCAGCCACTCCAGGCACAGCGCGGTCGTCGCATGACGCCCGGTGCCAAACGCCAGCCCGGGGTCGAGCCGAACTATGTGTTTCGCATTTCCCGGCGTTTTGCCCGTCGGGCAAATCCACAATCGGCCGCCAAAACAGGCCGGCTCGAATTCCTGCAGCGCGGCACGCTGCCAGTCGCGCTCCTCCAGCGGCTGCCAGGTGGCGTGCGCGCATGCGAGTTGATTGACGATGTCTTCACGGTCAACGTCGTCCGGGAACAGGGCGCTGAAACGCAGTCGCGACCAGTACGGCGTGGCCCCCGGCGCCGGTTCCAGCAACGGCTCGTCGCCGGCATCTTCCAGGCTGACCGAAAGCGCACCAAGCTCTATGGCCTGTTCTTCCAGCGCACAACGTTGCTCGGCGCCGATCTCGACGATCAGTTTTTGCCAGGCCATGCGGGCGTTCTCGTGTCAGCCCTGGGCGAGGCGGCGATTGACGGCCTGCATGGCCAGCTCATAGCCGTGTGCGCCCAGGCCGGCGATGGTGCCGGCAGCAATATCACTGATCAACGAACGATGACGGAATTCTTCACGCGCCTGGATGTTGCTGAGGTGTAGTTCAATGAAAGGGATTGCCACGGCGAGCAAAGCGTCGCGTAGCGCCACGCTGGTATGGGTGAATGCGCCCGGATTGATGATGATGAAGGCGGTGCCGTCACCGGCGGCAGCCTGGATACGGTCGACCAGTTCATGTTCGGCGTTGCTTTGCAGCGAATCCAGCTGATGACCCTCGGCGGTGGCCATACGCTCGAGTTTGCTTTCGATATCAGCCAGCGTGGTGGCGCCGTATTTGTCCGGCTCACGGCTGCCAAGCAGGTTCAGGTTGGGGCCGTTTAGCAGCAGGATTTTTGCCATGGATCCTCCCTCGAATGCGGGGAGTTTACTCAAAAACCACAGCGGCTACCGAAGTTTCGCGATCGCCGCATCCAGCTGCTCACGGTGCAGCTCGCCCGCATGTATTTCGATCACTTCGCCGGCATGGTTTGTAAACACCGTAATCGGCAGCGCGATGACATCGGCGCCGAAAGCCTCCGCGGCATCCACGGCTTCCTGTTCGCCGACCAGTACCGGGTAATTGAAGCTGGTGCGTGATGCAAACTCGTGCACTGCTGCAGGGTCGTCCATGGCGATGCCAATAATCTCGATTTCACGGGCCGCCAGCTCATCACGGGCCTCGATCAGCATCGGTATCTCGCGCAGGCACGGCGGGCACCAGGTTGCCCAGAAGTTGACCACCAGCGCCTTGCCGTCCCATTCGGTTATGGATCTTTCGTTGCCGTTAACATCAGGCAGTGCAAATACGGGGCGGGTTGCCGGCAGCTTTTTTTCCGCCACCACCTTTGCGTAGCCCACCGGCTGCGGGCGGGATGTATAGAACTGGTAGCCAGCGGCGAATGAGGCCGCCAGCAGCGCAGCCAGCAGGATCAGGTTGCGGGTGTTCAAGGCGTTGTCGCTCCTGTGACCACGGCCGCGAATTCGGCGGCACCCATGTAACCAACGACGCGATAGTTTTTTCGTTCCAGGCCATCGCGGCCGAAGAAAGCAATGGTCGGCGGGCCGTAAATACCAAAGTGATTCAGCAGCGCGCGATCGATTTCATCGTTGGCGGTCACGTCTGCCTGCAGCAGGACGGTATTGCCGAGTGCGGCCAGGACGGCGGGATTGTGAAATGTGGTTTTTTCCATTTTCTTGCATTCGACGCACCAGTCCGCATAGAAGTCGAGCATGGTGGATTGCCCGGCTGCGCTGGCGGCCCGGACCTCGCGCTGCAGGTCGGCGACGCTCTTGATCGGCCTGAAGACCAGGCCTTCCTGCTGTGTTGCTGAGCCACCGGCCAGCGAGCTGCCACTCAGCGGCCGCAGCGGGTCGGTACCACCCGTTGCTGCGCCGATCACCAGCAGCACGCCATAAACGACGGCCATGATCCCGCCGCCCTTGGCCAGTTTGTGTCGCGTGTCTGCGTCCTGCGGTAATGGCGCAAAGGCGCCGAGGAAAATTCCGCTCATCAGTACCAGCCCGGCCCACAGAAACATCGTGACCTGATCCGGCAGAATTCGCGAAAGCATCCATATGGCGATGCCCAGCATCAGCACCCCGAAGGCACCGCGAATCGTCGTCATCCAGGCGCCGGCGCGTGGCAGCAGGTGGCCGGCCGAGGCACCGAACACCAGCAGCGGGGCGCCCATACCCAGGCTCATGACAAACAGCGCCAGCCCGCCACGCAGCGGGTCGCCGCTCTGGCCGATGACAATCAGTGCTGCCGCCAGTGGTGCGGCGACACAGGGCCCGACGATCAATGCCGAAAGCACGCCCATGATGCCAACGCCGAAAAGTGTTCCGCCGCTTTGTTTGTTGCTCATCTCGTTGAGCTTGTCTTGCATCGCGGCCGGCATCTGGAATTCGTAGGTGCCAAACATGGCCAGCGCGAGTGCCACAAACACCAGGCTGAACACAATGATTACTGCCGGCTGCTGAAAGACCGCCTGCAGGTTCTGGCCGAGCAAGGCGGCGGCCACGCCGGCTGCGGTATAGGTCAGCGCCATTGCCACCACATAAATGGCGGACAGCGTGAAGGCGCGTCGCGTCGTGATGTCCGGCCCCTGGCCGACAATAATTCCAGACAGGATTGGCACCATCGGGAAGACGCAGGGCGTAAAGGCCAGCAACAGCCCGGTGCCAAAGAACATCAGCGCAACCAGCCCCAGGTTGCCGCTGCGGATAGTTTCGGCCAGCCGGTCCTGTTCGCTGACCGGCTCATCCATCAGCGGGCCGGGTGGAGCGCTGCTGGCTGCCGGCAACAGCACCACGGTATCGCGCGTCATCGGCGGATAGCAGATGCCGTCTTCAGCGCAGCCCTGGAAGCCGATATTGAGGTTGAAGTCTCCTGGCTCCGGCCCGGCGCGGGACATCGGCACACGAATTTCGACCTGGTTGTAAAAAACCTCGGTCGCGCCGAAAAACTCGTCGGTTTTTGGCGTGCCGGCCGGCAGTCGCGGTGTGCCGAATTGCACCAGCTGGCTGTCGCTGGTGAACGCAAACTTGTCGCGATAAAGGTAGTAACCCTCTGCAATTTTGAAACGTACCGCAAGCGTGTAATCGTCCGCCATGTCGGCAACGAAACGAAACGCTTCATCGGGATGGAGAAACTCACTGCTGGCCTGCGCGTTATCCTGCAGCAGGGCCATCAGATCGACGCCACCGTTATTGGTGCTGGCAACGCGGACCGGCAGGGCTACTTCAGCGGTCCAGGTCTGTGGCGGGTAGCACAGGCCAATGTCGGCGCAACCCTGCGAGCGCAGCTGCAATGTCATCTGCGCCGGCGCATCGGCAGCGCGGGTGTATGGCAGCACGACGCGCAGCGCGTCGCGGTAGATTTCCGATTCACCAAAGAATTCGTCGGTCTTTTTCTTGCCCGGCGGGATAATCGCCGCACCCAGTTCGACGCTATCTGTGCGGCTGTCAAAGCCGAAGCGATGACGGTAGAGGTAATAACCGGGTTCAATACGCCAGTCGACGCGCAGCTCGTCGGCTGTGGCTGTGACGGTGTAGCGGAACGCCTCGTCGGGCGGAATCACATCCTCTGCGGCACCCGCCAGTGCAGGCAGCAGCAACAGGCAGGCTAGAAGTGTTCTAGGCATATCAGCGCGTGTTCTCGGCGACCCAGGCCAGGTAATCGGGCAAACCGGCACTCACAGGGACTGCCAGTATTTCCGGAAGTTCATAAGGATGCAGTTCAAGCAGGCTTTGTTCCAGTGCCGGGTAACGGTGCTGCACCGTCTTGATGATCAGCAGCACCTCGTCGTCGGCGGTAACCTCGCCCTGCCAGCGGTAGGTTGAGCGTGCCGGCAGGCAGCTGACGCAGGCGGCGAGGCGCTGCTCCACCAGGGCAGAGGCCAGCTCGCCGGCGGCATCTGCGGAGCAGGAACAGAAGATCAGCAGGGTCTGGTCAGGCTCGGAATTCATGCGTCTCCGGGTGCCGCCGGCCGTATACCGGGTGCAGGCTATTGAAAAGGCTTGACTGTGGCCCAAGCATGAATAGAATTAGCACTCCTTTCAAGGGAGTGCTAACAATCTGGCACTCGCGTAAGTTCTTAACTTACTGATTTACTAGGAGATTTACAAATGAAACTGCGTCCACTGCACGACCGTGTGATCGTCCGACGCGTCGAGGAAGAGACCAGGTCACCGGGCGGGATCGTAATTCCCGACACCGCAGCAGAAAAACCCAGCCGTGGCGAAGTCATCGCCGTCGGCAACGGTAAAGTGCTCGACAATGGTGATGTGCGTCCGCTGACCCTCAAACAGGGCGACAAGGTGCTGTTCGGCAAGTACAGCGGTACCGAGGTAAAGATCGAAGGCGAGGACATCCTTGTCATGCGCGAAGACGACGTCATGGCAGTCCTTGACGACTAACGCTGTAATTTGAGGAGAGCAAGATAATGGCAGCTAAAGATTTAAGATTTGGAGATGATGCGCGGCACCGTATGTTTGCCGGCGTCAACGCGCTGGCTAACGCCGTGCGCGTAACCCTTGGCCCGAAGGGCCGCAACGTCGTTCTCGACAAAAGCTTCGGCGCGCCGACCGTCACAAAAGACGGTGTTTCGGTGGCGAAAGAAGTCGAACTCGAGGACAAGTTCGAGAACATGGGCGCCCAGATGGTGAAGGAAGTCGCTTCGCAGACCTCTGACGAGGCCGGCGACGGCACCACCACCGCTACGGTACTGGCCCAGTCGATCCTGCGCGAAGGCCTTAAGGCCGTTGCCGCGGGCATGAACCCGATGGACCTCAAGCGCGGCGTGGAGCAGGCTACCCATAAAGTGGTTGCCGGGCTGCACGATTTGTCGAAGCCCTGCACCGACGACAAATCGATTGCGCAGGTTGGCACGATCTCGGCTAACTCTGACGAAGAGATCGGCAGGATCATTGCTGAAGCGATGGATAAAGTTGGTAAAGAAGGCGTGATAACGGTCGAAGACGGTTCCGCGCTGGAAAACGAACTCGACGTCGTCGAAGGCATGCAGTTTGATCGTGGTTACCTGTCGCCTTACTTCATCAACAACCAGCAAAACCAGAATGTCGAACTGGATGATCCGTACATCCTCTTGCATGACAAGAAGATCTCGAACATCCGCGACATGCTGCCGCTGCTGGAAAGCGTGGCGCGTTCAGGCAAGCCGTTACTGGTTATCGCCGAAGACGTCGAAGGCGAAGCGCTGGCCACGTTGGTGGTCAACAACATCCGTGGCATCGTCAAGGTGGCAGCGGTCAAGGCTCCTGGCTTCGGCGATCGCCGTAAAGCCATGCTGCAGGACATCGCGATTCTGACCGGTGGCACCGTGATCTCCGAGGAAGTAGGTCTGAGCCTCGAAAAGGCTTCACTGGAAGATCTTGGCAGCGCCAAGAAAGTCCAGCTGACCAAGGACGACTCGACGATCATTGACGGCGCCGGCCGGCCTGACGAGATCAAGGGTCGGGTCGAGCAGGTGAACGCTCAGATCGCCGACACCAGTTCTGACTACGATCGCGAGAAACTCCAGGAGCGCGTTGCAAAACTCGCTGGTGGCGTGGCCGTGATCAAGGTTGGTGCCGCGACCGAGATCGAGATGAAGGAAAAGAAAGCCCGCGTCGAAGATGCGCTGCACGCAACCCGTGCCGCTGTCGAAGAAGGCATTGTCCCGGGCGGTGGTGTTGCGCTGTTGCGTACGCTGGCCTCTCTGGAAGGTGTGAGTGGCGCCAACAGCGATCAGAAGGTTGGTATCAACATTCTGCGTCGCGCGCTTGAGGAGCCACTGCGCCAGATCGTCAACAATGCTGGCGAAGACGGTTCAGTCGTGTTGTCAAAAGTAGTCGAAGGTAAAGGCGATTTTGGTTACAACGCCGCGACCGGCGAATACGGCAGCATGATCGATATGGGTATTCTCGATCCGACCAAAGTGACTCGTACAGCGCTGCAAAACGCTGCATCGATCGCGGGTCTGCTGCTCACCACCGAAGCTATGGTGGCAGAGACGCCGAAGGAAGATTCTGCACCTGCCATGCCCGACATGGGCGGCATGGGCGGAATGGGCGGCATGGGCGGCATGATGTAAGCGACCGCGGCAATCTGTCGTGGGAGCGGCTTTAGCCGCGACTGCCCAAAAACCCCGGCCTGAGCGCCGGGGTTTTTTTTGGCCTATCCTTTTGCTGAAGCTGTAGCATCTGGAATTACACAGCGGTAAAAGGCCCGTGTGGCGCACAAGGGGCCGATCTGCAACTGGGGGAAGAGTTGTCATGAATGCCTTACGCAGCAATGCGCGGCGGTGCACTTTAATTCTGCCGCCCGTCGTGTTCGCGATGCTGTTGTTTCTTGCCGGTGCTGCCGGTGCTGCCACAGTGGCCATTGTTATTGACGGGCCGACCGAGCGGCCCGACACAATTACGCCTTTGATTCGACGCGAGGTCGCCGACCTCCTTGGCAGCGAGTTCACCGTTGATTTTCCCGCAGACAAGCAGTTCGTTGCGGACTGGACCCTGGAAGGCGTCCGCACGACGCTGCAGCGCGCGCTCGCTGATCCACAGGTTGACGTAGTAGTTACCCTGGGCCTGATTTCATCCAACGAGGCGGCACAGATTGACCGCCTGCCAAAGCCTGTTATTGCTACCGTGGTTCCCGATGCCACGCTGCAAGGGTTTCCTTTGCGTGATGGCGCCAGCGGGCGGCGCAATTTTACCTACATCTCCGGTCTCACCGGTATCGACCAGGAAATTGCGACCTATCACGAAGTCGTGGGGTTTCGTCATCTCACGGTAATTGCAGATGGCGTTTCGATTCGGTCGATACCCAAATTGCGCAGCCGCATCGGGCAGTTGTCGGAATATCTCGACATCGAGATTGCGATGGTAGCGGCCGGCAGTTCGGTTGAACAAATACTCGCGGGACTGCCCGCGCAAACTGAAGCCGTGTTCGTCGCGCCTCTGCACCGGCTGCCGGCCGATGGCATTGAGCGCCTGGCCGCAGGCCTGGTAGCGCGCAAGCTGCCGAGCCTGTCGATGCTCGGTCGCAGTGAGGTGGATGCCGGGCTGTTGATGACCATTGGCGGTTTGCCGGCCGATGACACGCGTTTCGCGCGGCGCATCGGCCTCAATCTGCAGCGCATTCTGTTGGGCGAAGATGCCGGGCGCATCGAAGTCGGGTTCCGGCTTGGGCGCCGGCTGGTTATCAACATGCATACGGCGCGCGCCATCGGCTATCTGCCGCGTTGGGCGGTGTTGATTGATGCCGAGAGGCTGTACGACGAGGAGGTGCAGGCGGCAGACGTACTGACTTTTGCTGACGCCATGCGCGAAGCGGTGGTCGCCAACCTGAGCTATCGCGTTTCCGAATTTGACACCTTGATCGCTGCCGAAGACGTCAGGTCCGCACGGGCGGCATGGTTGCCCCGGCTGGATCTGGATCTCACCCGCGCGCAAATCGATGCGGACCGGGCCAATCCCCTGCTGCAGTCCGAGAAAAGCACTGATGCCAGGGCGGCGGCCAGTCAGTTGGTCTATTCAGAGCAGGCGCGTTCGGCATTGGCGATTGCGCATCAACTCGAGGCCGCGTCACAGGCGGGCCACAGCGCGACACTACTGGATACCCTGCAATCCGCCTCGACAGCCTACCTTACGCTGCTGCGTGCGCGTGCACTTGAAGCAGTGCGTATTTCCAACCTCGAAGTTACCCGCACGAACCTGGAGCTGGCACGCGTTCGCGAATCCATCGGTGCTTCGGGCCGGGCAGATGTGCTGCGCTGGGAGACACAGATTGCCGGCGATCGGCAGCAGCTGCTGGCGGCACAGGCGCAGCGGCAGCAGGCCCGAACTGATCTGAATCGCGTGCTTAACAGGCCGCAGGGAAAATCGCTTGTGCCGGTGCGCGATGGTCTGGAGCAGGCGCTGGCGGTGCTGGGTGATCCGCGTTTCAACCAATATGTGGGTAATCCGGTGGTGTGGGAGACCTTTATAGCGTTCTCCGCCGCAGAGGCAGTGTCGCTGTCACCGGAGTTGCAGCAGCAGCAGGCGCGAGTCGGGGCGCAACAGCGCGACGTGCTGGCGGCACGACGCGCGTGGTATGTGCCGGATGTTGCATTGTCCGCGAGCACCGGCAACAACCTCAGCCGCGGTGGCGCCGGCTCCGACCTGACCGGCCTGATGCTCGATGACACGAGCTGGACGGTTGCACTTAATGCGTCGATACCGGTTTTCAGCGGTGGTGCGCTGCGCGCACGCCTGTCCCGCGCACAGCATGAGCTGGCACGGTTGCAGCAACAATACGCCGCGTCGGCAGAAGCGATAGAGGCGCGGATGCGTGCCGCGCTGTATCAGGTCGGCGGCTCTTACCCGGCGATTGAACTGTCACAGGATGCGGCCCGGGCTGCCGGCACCAACCTGGAGCTGGTTACCGATTCCTATTCGAAGGGTGCAGTGTCGGTTACCGATCTGATTGATGCGCAGGATGCAGCCCTGGCGGCAGAGCTCGCTGCGGCAGAGGCGGAGTACGCTTTTCTCATTGACTATATGGAAGTGTTGCGTGCACGTGGCAGCTATGACCTGGTGCTGGAGCCGCAGAAAGTTTCTCCGTACTACGACAGCATCAGTGATTTTTTCCGTGAACGCGGCGTCTCGCCGCTCGGCCAGTAAGGAAACCAGTATGCAGAAATCGCCAACCCTGTTGATTGCCGCACTGCTGGTTGCCGGCTGTGCCGAGCCACCACCGGAAGTGGAGCCGATTGTCAGACCGGTGCGCTACGCTCGCGTCAGCCTGCAGGGTGCAGCGGAAAACCGGGTTTTCTCCGGCACAACGCAGGCCGCGCTTGAGACCGACATGAGTTTCAAGGTCGCCGGCACGATTACCGGCCTGCCGGTCGAAGTTGGCGATATTGTCGCCGCCGGACAGCAGATTGCGACAATGGACGTGAAGGACTACCAGGTGCGTGTACAGGAGGCGCAGGCTGGTCTGGCGCAGGCGCGCGCGGAGTTGCGGAACGCGGAGAGTTCGTACGGGCGCGCCCGCAGTCTGTACGAAAATCGCAATATTTCACGCGGCGAGCTGGACGCCGCACGCGCTGCAGCCGAATCGGCGCAGGCGTTGCTCAACGCGGCCGGCCAGCAGCTGCAGGCCGCCAGGCTGCAGCTGTCGTACACGAGGATATCTGCGCCGCAGGAGTGCACAGTCGCTGCGGTATACCGCAAAGAGAATGAAAACGTCAGCGCCGGCCAGCCGATCATGCAGCTCAATTGCGGTGATTGCTCTGAAATATCCGTCACCGTGCCGGAAACTATTATCGACCGGGTGGAACAGGACAGTGACGTTGAGATCAGGCTGGCCGCGATGCCTGATGCGCGGATTGCGGGCAAGGTGATCGAAGTGGGTGTTGCTGCCGCCGGAACAGCGTACTCGGTAACTGTAGTGGTGACCGGAGATTGTCCTGAGCTGCGCTCGGGCATGGCAGCCGATGTTCACTTCCGGCTGCCCATCCAGGGCGGCGAACGGCGGATAGTTGTGCCGCCGGTTTCGGTCGGCGAGGACCGTATGGGCAACTATGCATTTGTGCTTGAACCTGTGCCAGATAGCGACCTTTATGTAGCGCGGCGTCGCGACGTCGAGGTAGCCGGGATCTTCGCCGAGGGTCTGCTTGTAACTTCAGGCCTGACCGCCGGCGAGTTGATCGCCACAGCGGGAGTGCGGCGCATTACCGACGGGCTTGAGGTGCGGTTGCTGGATAGCAAGGGTCGCTAGACGCAATGGACGTCACCCGTTTTGCTATCGAGAAAAAGCGCGTCACTATCGTCGCGTTGATTGCCGTGTTCATGGCCGGTGTCAGTGCCTATCAGGGCATGTCTCGCAACGAAGATCCCGGATTCATCGTCCGTACTGCGCTGGTGCAGACGCTGTTTCCAGGTGCCAGCCCCGAGCGGGTCGAGCTGCTGGTTACCGACAAGCTGGAAAAAATGATCCAGGAGATGCCGGAACTCGATTTTGTAAACAGCTCGTCACGGGTTGGTGTTTCGGTCATATACGTCAATATCAAGGAAAGCCTGACAGACATGCGGCCGATCTGGGAGAAGCTGCGGCGCAAAGTGGAAAGCGCAACCGCCGACCTGCCCGCAGGAGTTATCGGCCCGTTTGTCGACGACGAATTCGGCGACGTGTTTGGCACGATTATTTCAATCACCGGTGACGGCTTTGAAAGCCGCGAGCTGGAAAAAATTGCCGAGGAAGTGCGCAACGAATTGTTGCTGATCACGGATGTGGCCAAAGTTGATATCGCCGGTGCTCGCGATGAGCGGGTATTTGTCGAATATGACAACGCGCGGCTGGCAGAATTTGGCCTGTCGCCGGCAGCACTGCAGCGCATCCTGCAGGAGCACAACATAGTAATGCCCGGCGGTAACGTCACCACGGAGCTGGAAAAGATCGAGCTGGAACCGTCCGGCAACTATGAAACGCTTGACGATCTGCGACGCACGGTAATCAATGTTCCGGGACGGTCCGAAGTCTTGCGATTGCAGGACCTGGTCAGTATCAATCGGGGCTATGTCGATCCACCAAAGACGCTGGTGCGGGCCACCGGTGAGCCCAGCCTGATGCTGGCGGTGTCGCTGCGCGAAGGTGGCAACGTGCTGACCATGGGCGCAGCCGTCAGCACGGTAATCGATCGGGCTCGCAGCATTTATCCGATCGGGATCGAGTTCGGGGAGCTGCAGGCGCAGGCGGATATCGTTGCGCGCAAGATTTCCGACTTTACCGGCAATGTAGGCCAGGCGATTGTCATAGTTGTGCTGGTGATGCTGGTATTCCTGGGCTTGCGTACCGGTCTGATTGTCGCCTCGCTTATTCCGATGACCATTGCCGCGGCACTGTTTGTCATGGGACTGCTGGATATCGGTCTCGACCAGATGTCGCTGGCTTCTCTGATTATTGCGCTGGGAATGCTGGTCGACAACGCAATTGTGATGTCGGAATCGATAATGGTATCGATGGAAGAAGGAAAGCCGGCAAAGCAAGCGGCAATCGAAGCCGCCGCGGAGTTGCGGTTGCCATTGCTGATCGCATCGTTGACCACCGCCGCGGCATTCCTGCCAATCTTTCTGGCTGAATCCGCGACCGGCGAATATACCGCGCCAATATTCAAGGTGGTGTCGATCACGCTGTTGTGCTCCTGGGCCATTGCGTTGACGCTGATACCGCTTCTGTGTGTCGCCTTTATGAAAGTAAAGCCCAGCGACAACAATTACGACACCAGGTTTTATCGAGCTTACCGGAGCGTGCTGACGGCCATGCTGCAACGTCCCTGGGTCAGTATGGTGGTAGTCGCTCTGGTGTTTTTCGGCGCGATGCAGCTGTTCGCCCTGGTGCCCAGCATTTTCTTTCCGGAAAATGACCGCCCGACCTTTACCGTGGAGCTTGAGTTACCCGAGGGCTCACCAATACAGCGCACCGATGCGGTGGTCCGGGCCACGGAGCAATACATGCTGGGCAACCTGATGGCTGATGAGAATCAGGCCGGCATCGAAGGGTGGGGGGCGTTCATAGGATCCGGTGCGCCACGTTTCGTGCTGCCGTACCGGCCGGAACCGACTGCGCCAAATTACGCGTTGATGCTGGTAAATACGTCAGCACTAGATGCGGTAGCCGGCATTGTTACCAGGGTAGAGCGTTACCTGCTGGAGCGTTTTCCCGATGTCAATCCGACGGTACGCAAGCTGCCGCTGGGCGCACCAGCCTGGCCGCCCGTTTCGATACGCATTTCCGGTTCCGATACCGATACGATTTTTGCCATTGTCGATGAGGTCAGGGCCAGGCTGCGCGCAACAGCGGGCGCCAGACAGGTTAGCGACGATTGGGGTGCGCGCTCGAAAAAAGTGGTTGTCGATATCGACGACACACGTGCACGGCTGGCCGGTGTCAGTCACCAGGATATTGCCCTGTCGCTGCAGACCTTTCTCACCGGGCTGGAAACAACAGAGTTTCGTGAGGGCGACAAGCTGATACCGGTGGTCATGCGGTCTGAACGCAGCGGGCTGATCAGTGCGCGACAGATCGGTGCGCTCAATGTGTATTCCCAGACGACGGGCGCCAGCGTACCGCTGTCTCAGGTGGCCGATCCACGCGTGGTCTGGCAGCCGGCGAAGATCGAACGGCGCAACAGGCTGCAAACCGTAGCGGTCGAGGCACTGCTGGATCCCGGGGTCACAGCTGCTGACGTCACCGGTGCGATACAACCCTGGCTGGAGCAGCAGTCGGCAACCTGGCCGTTTGGCTATTCCTGGGAGTTCGGTGGCGAACAAGAAACGTCCGGCAAGGCCAACGCCTCAATTGCGGCGAAGCTGCCAATTGCCGGCCTGATTATTCTCCTGCTGCTGGTTGGTCAGTTTGATTCGCTGCGACGCCCGGCAATCATCCTCATTACCATTCCGCTGGGATTGATAGGCGTCGTTATCGGTTTGCTTGTGGCGAGGTCCTACTTCGGGTTTATGACGCTGCTGGGCGTAATTTCGCTATCGGGGATCGTCATCAACAACGCAATCGTGTTGCTGGACCGGATCAGGATAGAAATCGAGAGCGGGATGGCCGAAACAGCTGCCGTGTTGCAGGCAGCCCAGCAACGCTTGCGCCCGATACTGCTGACTACTGCGACGACGGTCGGCGGCATGCTGCCGCTTTGGTTCGGCGGCGGGCCGATGTGGGAACCAATGGCGATCACCATAATTTTCGGGCTGGCTTTTGCGACGATGCTGACGCTGGGCGTCGTGCCAGTCCTTTACTGCCTGTTCTTCGGGGTGAAGTTCGCGGATAGCTGATTTTAGTGTGGCAGACGCAGGTGCTCTTTGAGGTCCTGCAGCTGTGAGTAGACGTCGCCCTGGCGCACTTTCCCTTCGCCCAGTTTTATTAGCGCGTCCATGGCGCCAAATTCCAGCAGTCCATACTCCGTTGCGTCAATATCGATAAGGACGTCCGCCGCGGCGCGCATCTTTTCAAAATTGGCGTTGTTACCGAGCATCATGGAGCGTACCAGCACCGGTCCGATAGTCGGGATTTGCTCCTGGTCGTGGAGGCTGCGCCAGCGCCGCAGCAGCGGTGCTTCCGGATCGAGGCCGTTGAAGCTGGCCCGCCATTCGCTCTGGCCGCCGAGGTTCAGGGCCAGCACATGATCGGCCCCCATCTTCTTCATTTCATCGACCGGGAAATTATTAAGCAACCCGCCATCGATGAGTATGTCGCCATTACGCTCAACCGGAGGGGCCAGGGCGGGAAGTGAGATGCTCGCCCTGATGGCCAGGCGCAGGCGTCCCTGGTCGATGCGTTCGATGCGGCCCTTGCTCAGGTTGGTAGCGACACAGAATCCCTTGATCCAGCATTGCTCGAAAAGCCGGTCACCGAAAGTCATGCGCAGCATGCTGGTGAGCCGATTTCCGCGCGAGATCGAAACGAGCGGCACTGTCCAGTCACCCAGCGGATTCCTGGACAGGAATGCTTTTCGCGACGTCGCCTCGATGTAGGCGTCGTCGTACTCTTCCAGTACGGAGCCGGAAAACACAGCGCCAATGCTGCACCCGCCCACGTAGTCAAATTCGAAGTGCATGTCACGCAGGGCCCGTATCGCACCGATGTACGCGCAGCCCTTGGCGCCGCCGCCGGAGAACACGATCCCCAGGGTTCTGTTGCACTGGATTCTGCCGAGACGCCGCTCGTGCGCGGCATCACCGCTGCGCAGATTCCAGACGTTGGCGCTGCCGAAGGTTTTGTTCAGCCGGTCGTCGGCCTCGGTGTTGGCGGTGCTGGCTTCATGCACGCGAAACAGCGTAATGCGCCGACCGCGCAGGCTGGTGCCGAGGTCTTCGAGCAAGCGGTACTGTGCCGGGTCGGGTTGCGGCGGCACAAGTATGTCGAGCTCGTCTGCCTGGCGCATGCAAGTACGGCTCCAGCGGGACTCAGGGTCGCGGCAGACCAGGAAAGTCATATCGTAGCGGTCGTATCCGGCCAGCTCCGGGCTGGAGAGCCGATCCGTCCGCGGTGGTACGACTTCGGCGGTATAGCCGTGGCGACGGCTCTCACGCTGCATCACATCGACCCAGTAGGCCAGGTCGTCTTCCGCGACCAGTGAGACGACCGCTTTGATCCGGCTGATCCGTTTGGGCGTGTGTGCGGCGTTTGCGAAGGCCAGCCGATCAGATATTTGCGTTGCCAGGTTGAGCAGCAGTTTTGGATACGATTCGGCGACGCGCATAAAATCGTCACGCGCCAGCTTGCCGAGCCGGCAGTCTCGGGTAGCGCAGACATTGGCGGAGCGGGGCACCTGCGATAGAACACTGATCTCGCCGACAACTTCTCCGGGAAGGATGTCGTAAACGTGGCTGGCGTTACTCACCGGAAGGCTGCTGAATACACCGAGGCGTCCGCTCAGCAGGAAATAGAGACAATCGTTCTCTTCACCCTTTTTTATCAGCATGTCTCCGGCACGCAGATCGCACACCTCGGCGATATTCATGATCTGCGTAACGTCTTCATCCGTCAGACCGGAAAAAAGCGAGATGCCGAGGGCTGCCTGCCGGTCAGCCTCGGATTGCTGTATTTGCTGTCTGTTGTCACTCACTGGTTTTTTGGCTGCTTTCAGCAGCATCTCCTGCCGACGCCAGCGCATTCGGAAAGCAGGTTATGTTATCTGGCGCTGTTCCCCGTCAGTATCAAATATAGCATTGTCGCCGCGACGTGAAGATGCCGGCAATTCAATGCAGGTGCGCCGGCTGCCAGGGCTGCGTCGCGCTGGGTCCGGGATTCCGTGCCAGACGGGCTACGGGGTGAAAGTGAACGGCAGACTGTAGATCACGGTGCCATCTTCGAGGGCAACCTGGACACGCCAATCGCCGGCCATTGACGGAATGAAGGTCTTGCTGGAGTAGACCCGCCAGCGCCAGGCTTCGCCAACATTGAAGGGTATTTCGGCAAGAATGTCATCGCCCTGAACCCAGCGATGCACAACGCGTTGTCCTGCCAGCTCACGCAGCTCGGTGAAGAAATAAAACTGCTGCAGGTCGGAACCGTTGCCAAAGAGGGTGTTTCCCAGATCATCGACCGGTTCACGTTGCACGACAGCTGTCGTCAGGTTGCCGCGGGCCACACGACCGTCAAGCAGCAGACCGGCGGTTGCCACCGGTCCGGACGTCGCTGCGGTAGGCGCCACATCGCTCGTGGCCGCTGCAACGGGATCGTCGCCACTGGCTGGCTCTGGCGTAGCGTCGGCCATCTGCACATCGATGGCGGCTGCTGGCGTTATGGCGCCCGGCTCGGCGGGCGCGGCTGGTTGCGTGCGGGTTACCGGCAGAGTGTCATTTGATTTATCCGCAGCTGCTGCGGTCACATCTGTCGCAACGCTGACGGGCGGAGGACTGGTTGCCGGTGGCGGCGCTGTCGCGCCGGCTGAATCGGCGGCCGGCGCGGTTAGCGCTGCGCTGTCATCTGAATCGGTACTGATATTGTCTGCTACGGGCGACACGACAGCGTTCCGGTCGACCGTTGTTTCCGGCGCGTTTTCAGCGGCAGACGATGCGGTTGCAACCGCGGGCGCTGGCCGCGTAGCGGCGCCATCGATGCTCGGCAGCTGGATCGAGGGAGCGGACGGATCGACAGGCTTGAGCAAAGTCTGGTCGTCTGCCGTGACAGGGTCGGCCTTGTCATCGCCTCCGATAAACAACCACGCGGCAAGCGCAGCGACCAGCACGGCGGCACCTGCTCCGGCGATCAGCGGCAGCTGTGATGATTTGGGTTCCGCGGGTTCGATACGACCATCGCGGATGACGAACTCAGGTGATACTTCGGCGGATGCGCGACGATACGCTTCGCGTTCAGCCGTCAAAGACTTCCTGGCGTCGTCGAGCGTCATGTCCGGGTAGATCCCCAGTGTCTTGCGATGCGGGTCGGCGGGATCATCAAATACCCAGGTCCAGGTCTTGACCCCGTTCGGCAGCACCGAGAGCACCAGTTCGTCGAGTACTGCCACGTCGTAGCGCCGGGCCTGCGGTTGCAGCGCCTCGATGACGGTATCGTCTATGGTGTCAGTCGTGGCGTCGCCTGTCATCACTCGCTGCCGGGGTACGTTATCAATCACAATATGAATGAGCAGCAAGTCCGGATCAAGCCCGTGGCTGTCACAGAAGGCAACGTGTGCCATCCGGCAATGCGATAATCCTGATATGGCTTCTCACTCGCCCATGCATGCGCCAATTCCGCCGCTGCTCGTGCCCGAGGTAAACCGGCACATAGCGAACTGGCAGGCGGCGGCCGGCACACCACTGGATGCCGTATCGTGCGCGGTGTTTACCTGCAGCGAGTTTGTGGCGCGCGCCTGTCTACGGGAGCCGGAGCTTATTACGGCTCTCGATGGCAGCGAGTCATTGCTGCAACTGCCGGCACAGCTGCCGGCTGACGAAAGAGAGTGCATGGCATTGCTGCGCCAGGCGCGCAATCGCGAGATGAGCCGCATTACATGGCGCGATCTCATTGGTGCTGCGACGCTGGACGAGACGCTGAGTGATCTATCGCTTGCCGCCGACACGCTGATTGCTGCCGCGCTGGACTGGGCCGGCAATAGTGTTGCCGAGGCGCACGGCGTGGTACGCGATGCCGATGGTTCTGAACAGACTCTGGTCGTCATTGCCATGGGCAAACTGGGCGGCGGCGAACTGAATTTCTCCTCGGATGTCGACCTGGTGTTCCTCTACCCGGAAAGCGGTACCAGCGACGGCCGCAGACCGCTGGATAGTGACAGTTATTTCGCGCGCGTCGGGCAGCGCTTGATACGGTTGCTGGATCAGAAAACCGGCGACGGTTTTGTCTACCGGGTCGATACCCGTCTGCGGCCGCTGGGCAGCAGTGGCGCCATCGCCATCAGTTATGCCGCCTTCGAGACGTATCTGCAGCAGCACGGACGTGAATGGGAGCGATACGCATACGTGAAGGCGCGGCCGCTGACCGGCACGGCTGCAGCACGCGACGCGTTCTTCGAGCTTGTAAGGCCGTTTGTGTACCGTCGCTATCTTGACTACGGCGTTCTCGAATCCCTGCGCGAGATGAAAGCGCTCATTGCCGCCGATGTTGGCCAGCGTGAACGTGAAAACGATATCAAGCTTGGAGCTGGCGGGATCAGGGAAATCGAATTCATAGTGCAGAGCTTTCAGTTGATGCGTGGCGGCGCGGATCCCGGGCTCCGCCAGCAGTCATTGCTCAATTCGCTAAAGACACTGGCGCAGCGGGGCTGGTTCGATGCGGCGGCCGCGGACGAGCTGGCGGGGTGTTACCGCTATTTGCGACGGCTGGAGAACCGGCTGCAGATGTGGCGCGACGAGCAGGTGTGCACGCTGCCGGTGGATGATGCCGGCAAGGCGCGCATCACGTTTGCCATGGGCCATGCAGATAACCAGCAGTTCGCGCAGGAGCTGGCGCGGATTCGCCAGCTGGTTTCCGGCCACTTCGAGGCTGTGGTACCGATGCGCAACAGCGACGAGGACGTTGATCTGCCTGGCGCGTACTGGAAGGCGGACCCGGGCAGTCATGCGGCGATGGCGCAGCTGGAGCAGCTCGATTTCAACGATCCGGCTGCGCTGCAGCGTCAACTTGTTGTGTTGCGCGACAGCGGGCAGTACCTGCGGCTCGATGAGCGCGGGCGCGGCCGGCTCGACGCACTGATACCGCGCATCCTGCGTCTGGCCGGAGGCCGCGCTGATGGCGATGCAGTCGTTGCGCGTTTGCTTGGTGTGGTAACCGCGATCGGCGGGCGCAGCGCATACTTTGCGCTGCTTACCGAAAACCCTGTCGTACTCGAGCGTTGTGCGGACCTTTGTTCGGCAAGCCCATGGCTGGCGCGGCAGGTTGCGCAACATCCCTTGCTGCTCGACGAGTTGATCGACCCGCGTATCTTCGAGGCGCCACCAACCCGTGCCGATCTCGAGACCGACCTGCAGCAGCGGTTTCAGGCGATCGCGGCTGATGACCTGGAACGGCAGATGGAGGCGTTGCGCATGTTCCAGCAGGTTTCGGCGTTCCGCATTGCGGTAGCCGACCTGTCGGGCGTGCTGCCGCTTATGAAAGTCAGCGACCGGTTGAGCGACACGGCCGAACTGGTGCTGCAGAAGACCACTGAACTGGCGCGGCAGGAAATGCAGCGGCGCTACGGTGTGCCTCGTTGCAACGACAGCCGTCGCGCCGGATTTGCAATTATTGGCTACGGCAAGCTGGGCGGTCTTGAGCTGGGTTACGCTTCTGACCTCGATCTGGTGATGCTGCACGACTCGGACGGCGACGCGCAGCAGTGTGACGGCGATCAGGGCCTGGATAATGCGCGATATTTTGCGCGTCTTGGCCAGCGTATCCTGCATATGCTAAGCACGACGACGCCGACCGGGGTGCTTTACGAAGTTGACACGCGCCTGCGTCCCAGCGGCAAGGGCGGGCCCCTGGTCAGTTCAATTGTGGCTTTTGCCGGCTATCAGCGTGAGCACGCCTGGACCTGGGAGCACCAGGCGCTGCTGCGTGCCCGTCCGGTGGCCGGTGATACGGTGGTTTGCAGCGCCTTTGACAGCGTCCGCCGCGAGATCCTGACGCGTCAGCGCAACGCGGAAGAACTGCGCGCCGATGTGCTGGCCATGCGGCAGCGCATGCGGCGGGACCTGCCAGGTGGCGGCACCGGCGCCTTCCACATTAAACGCGATGCCGGCGGTCTGACCGATATCGAGTTCCTGGTGCAGTACTGGGTGCTGGCAAATGCGCACCAGACGCCACGGCTGATTGAATGGAGCGACAATATCCGCCAGCTGGAGAGCCTGGCTGCAGCCGGAGTCTGTACCCACACACTGGCTGCGGAGCTTACCGATATTTACCGTCGTTACCGCCAATGCCTGCACCATCGTGCCCTGGCCGATGAAGATGCGCTGGTGCCGGCAGAACAGTTCGCAGCCGAGCGCGAGCGGGTACGCTCCGCCTGGGGCCGGGTTTTCGGGGATTGACCGCGGCAGTCTATAATCCCTGACTGTAATCAGTCCGGGGCCTGGCAACGTGGTCGATGAAGAATCCGGCGCTCAGGCGCCCAATACATCCAACTATTACGAAGTGACGCGCGGCGATCTGCCGCTGCACTGCCCGATGCCTGGCATGAGCCTGTGGAATTCTCACCCGCGGGTCTACCTGCCGATCGAAAAGACGGGAGATGCAAGGTGTGCCTATTGCGGGGCAGTGTTTCGGCTGGTCGAACGCAAGGACGAAATCGACGCCGCCTGACCTCCACAATGGAGTGATCTGATGATCGTAGTTACCGGTGGCGCCGGTTTTGTCGGCAGCAATATTGTCAAGGCGCTCAACCAGCGCGGGCGCGACGACATTATCGTGGTCGATGACCTCACGGCCGGCGAGAAGTTTGCCAACATCGCCGATCTGGCCATTGCTGACTACCGGGACAAGGATGACTTCCTGTCCACGGTGCAGCAGCGTCATGAAGCCGGAAAGCATGTACGCGCAATCATTCACCAGGGCGCGTGCACCGACACCACCGAGTGGGACGGGCGCCTGATGATGCAGGAGAACTTCGAGTACTCGAAGCAGCTGCTGCATTATTGCGTCGAGCGCCACATCCCGTTTATCTATGCCTCTTCTGCTTCGGTGTATGGCAGCGGCCCGGGTTTCAGCGTCGATCCGGCGCACGAGCGGCCGCTGAACGTCTACGGTTACAGCAAGCTGCTGTTCGACCAGTACGTGCGCCGGCATTTCAGCGAAGCTGACAGTCAGGTCGTCGGCCTGCGCTATTTCAATGTCTACGGTCCGCGCGAGGCGCACAAAGGCGGCATGGCAAGCGTCGCCTGGCACTTCAATCGCCAGGTCAGTGAGCAGGCAGAGGCACGGCTGTTCGAGGGCAGTGATGGTTACGATTCCGGCGAGCAGCGGCGCGATTTTGTTTATGTAGACGACGTTGCAGCAGTGAACCTGTTTTTCCTGGATCACCCGGGACAGGCCGGCATTTACAATGTGGGCACCGGTGCAAGCCAGAGTTTTAACGATGTCGCTAACGCAGTAATCGGCTGGCACGGACGGGGCACCATTCGTTACATCCCGTTTCCCGAACACCTGATCGGTCATTACCAGAGTTTTACCGAGGCGGATATTTCCGGGCTGCGTCAGGCGGGCTATCGCCAGCAGTTTCGCACCGTGGAGCAGGGTGTCAGCGCATACCTCGACGAGCTCGGAAAGGACTGAGTGACTGGTCCCGACAATAGCGTTCTGATCGTGGGTCCGGCGTGGATTGGCGACATGGTCATGATGCATTCACTTTGCCGGTTGCTGCGGCAGCGGAACGCGGACATTGTTATCGACGTGCTTGCACCGGGCTGGTCATTGCCTGTTATCGGGCGGATGAACGAAGTACGAGAAGGTATCGAATCGCCGTTCGCGCACGGTGTATTCGACTGGCCCGGTCGGCACCGGCTGGGAAAATCGCTGCGCGACCGCGCATACGGCCAGGCAATTATCCTGCCTCGTTCTTTCAAGTCCGCGCTGATACCTTTTCACGCCGGCGTGCCGGTCCGTACCGGCTATCGCGGTGAAATGCGTTTTGGTTTTATTAACGACATGCGCGATCTCGACAAGCAGAGGCTGACCACGACCGTGGCGCGATATGCCGCCCTGGGGTTGCCGGCCGACACGGGCCTGCCCGGATCACTGCCACAGCCACGGCTGCGGGTTGATCCGGAAAATCAGGCCAGCGCGCTGGCGCGGCTCGGGCTGCAGACTGACCGGCCCGTCGTGGGCCTGGTCCCTGGTGCCGAGTACGGGCCCGCCAAGCAGTGGCCGGTCGAGTATTTCGCCGAGCTGGCCGGCACGTTGCATCGTGACGGCTGTGCAACATGGGTATTCGGTTCGGACAAGGATCGCGACCTCGGCGAACAGATCAGGGCGGGGTCCGGTGATGTCACGCAAAACCTGTGTGGGCGTACCAGCCTGCCCGATGCGATCGACCTGATCGCGCTCACCCGGCAGGTGGTGTGCAATGATTCCGGTCTGATGCACATCGCCGCAGCGGCCGGAACGGCCGTTGCAGCGATATACGGCTCATCCAGCCCGGACTACACGCCACCGCTCACCGACCGGGCCGTTGTCATACGTACCGGTATCGAGTGCAGCCCCTGTTTCGATCGCACCTGCCGTTACGGTCACTATCGCTGCCTCCGCGATATTCAGCCGCAGCAGTTAATTGCAGCAATGAAAACGCTGGCATGACTGCAACCATAAACGCTGTGCAGCCAGATCGTTTTGACGGCAGGGTAATCGTCGATGCGCGCTACGAAAACGATTTTGTCGGGGCAATGTTCACGCCGGAATACTGGCGCACCCGTGAATCGGTAGCGGCGCCGCTCGGTGGCCGCGGCCAGGTACTGTTTGTTAACAGCGGCAGCGAGCAGTGGGTGCTGCGTCACTATCATCGTGGCGGCCTGGTACGCCGCGTGCTCGATGACCGCTACCTGTGGACCGGTATCGAACAGACGCGGTCGTTGCGGGAGTGGCGGTTGCTGGCACAGCTGCACGGGCAGGGGCTGCCGGTACCTCGACCCGTTGCTGCGCGTCATGTGCGGGACGGCATGTTCTACCGGGCCGACCTGCTGACGGTGCGCATTCCGGATGTAAAGGCGTTGTCAGAAGTGGTCGCCGAGCGGCTGCCCGGCGATGACGAATGGCACACAATAGGCAGCTGCCTGCGGCGGTTGCATGATGCCGGTGTGTACCATGCTGACCTGAACGCACACAATATCCTGGTCAATGAAACCGGCAGCGAAGTTTTTGTGGTCGATTTCGATCGTGGCTATATCCGGCGTGATGGCAGCTGGCGCAAGGCTAACCTGAAACGACTGAACCGCTCGTTGCACAAGATCGGGCTAAGCCTGTCTTTTCCGCAATTCGAGCAGCAACAGTGGCCGGCCCTGCTGGAAGGTTACGCCGCAGAGTAGAACTCGGGTTCGAGGTGCTTGAAGCGGCGATGTATCCACAGGTACTGCTCCGGCACTTCACGCACCAGTTTTTCAATCAGCTGGTGAAAGACCGCCGCGTCGGATGCCTCGTCGTCTGACGGGATCTGTTCCAGCGGTTCGCCGATCACTATGTTGTAGCCGGAGCCATCAGCGCGACGCCAGGGCAGGAAGGGCAGCACGGGAGCGCCGCTGAGTTTCGCCAGCCGCGTAGTCGCCGTGTTGGTGTGGGCCGGGATGCCGAAAAACGGCACCAGTTGCGATGACTTGCCGCGATGGGCCTGGTCCGGGGCGTACCAGATAATGCCGTCATTGCGGAGCGCGCGGACCGTCTGCCTGATATCTTTTTTGGCGATCATCGAGTCTGTGCAGCGCTCGCGGCCACGCAGCATCACTTCCTGCAGCAGTGGATTGCGAAAGCCGCGGTACACCGGGTTGAGCCTTACCTGCATTGCCAGCATGCGACTGCATATTTCCAGGCAGGTGAAATGGGCGCTGAGCATGATTACGCCGCGGCCCCGCTGCAGTGCTCGCTCGACATGTTCGCTGCCACTCACGTGGCACAGTGGCGCCAGGCGTCGGTCGCTCGCCCACCAGGCCAGCCCGGTTTCGAATATCGCCATGCCCAGCGAGGCGAAATGCTGATCGACCAGTTCCTCGCGCTGTTGATCGTCCAGGTGTGGCAGGCAGCGCCGTATGTTTTGCCTGGCTACCTCGTGACGCCCGCGCAGCAGGCGCTTGGCAACCGGGCCGAGCAGGCGCCCGAATCCCATCAGCGTCCGGTACGGCAGCAGACACGCCAGCCGCACTATGCCCAGCCCCGCCCAGGTGGACCAGAAGCGTGGCGCGAGGTAATGGTGCAGGCCGGGCCTTTCATCACTCATTGAGCGATGTTAGCGGATGCGGACGTCTCCGGTCTGTTAACATGCCGCCGATTCGCCGCGAGACGTAAGATGTCGCTGAAATTGCCTTCATTTGCAGGTCACCGGGTCGTAATTGCCGGCGACGTGATGCTGGACCGCTATTGGCTGGGCCCGGCGTCCCGCATATCGCCCGAGGCACCGGTGCCAGTAGTGCGTGTCCGCGAAACCGGCGAGCGTCCCGGCGGTGCCGCCAATGTGGCGCTCAATCTTGCAGCACTCGACAGCAAGCCTGTGTTGTTGGGAGTAACCGGTGACGATGAGGCAGCTGGTAGCCTGGCAAAGTTGCTCGAAACCGCGTCAGTTGAGTGCCACCTGGGCCGCTCGCGGGCACCGACGATCACCAAGTTGCGCGTCCTCAGCCGCAACCAGCAGTTGATCAGGCTCGACCACGAGGAAGATTTTGCTGCAGGGCCCGACTGTTTTCCAGCCGATGAATATGTCGCGGCCTGTGCCGGGGCGTCAGTGGTGGTCCTGTCGGATTACGCCAAGGGTACGCTGAGGGAACCGGCGGCGCTGATAAAAATGGCGCATGACGCCGGCGCACGCGTGCTGGTGGATCCAAAAGGCAACGACTTTGCACGCTATCGCGGTGCGACACTGCTGACACCCAATCTTGGTGAATTCGAGGCGGTAGTCGGACGCTGCAGCAGCGATGACGAGATAGTCGAACGTGGTGAGGCGTTGCGAAGTGAACTTGGCCTGCAGCATTTGCTGGTCACTCGTGGCGACGAGGGTATGACGCTGATCAGCGGGGACAGTTCTGCGCTCCATCTGCAGGCGGAAACACGCGAGGTTTACGATGTTACCGGCGCCGGCGATACCGTCATTGCCACATTGGCCGGCTCACTGGCGGCCGGTGCCGACGTCGCCACCGCAGCGACGCTGGCAAACATCGCGGCCGGCATCGCGGTACGCAAGCTCGGCGTGGCGACGGTCAGTCGTTCTGAATTGCGGCTGGAACTGCATCGCCGCGGCATTGGTGGCCGCGGCCTGCTGCAGGCAGAAGAGCTGGTGGAGTTTGTCCGCGAGGCGCAGGCGCGTGGCGAGCGCGTGGTAATGACCAACGGCTGTTTCGACATCCTCCACACCGGCCACGTGGCTTACCTTGAGGAGGCCAAGTCGCTGGGTCAGCGGCTGGTAGTCGCGGTAAACGACGATGAGTCTGTCAGGCGCCTGAAGGGGGCCGGACGACCGGTAGTGCCACTGGATGACCGCATGGCGGTGCTGGCCGGACTGTCTGCGGTCGACTGGGTTGTGCCGTTTACCACCGACACGCCGGAACAGCTGATTTGCCAGGTGCTGCCCGACGTGCTGGTCAAAGGCGGCGACTACGAGCCGGACCAGATTGCCGGCGCCGATTGCGTGCGGCGCGCCGGTGGCAGCGTCGAAGTCCTGAGCTTTCGCGCCGGGCGTTCGACATCGTCCATCATCGACCGCATTCGAAACAGCTGATTTGCCGCGTCTCGCTTACGTATTGCTGTCGTACCTGCTGGCACCTTTCGTTGCCGGCTTTCTTTTCGTTCGCGGTTTTCGCAATCCGGCCTACTGGGAGCGATTCGGCGAGCGTTTCGGATTTTCCAGCAGCGGGCCGGGCCGGCCAAGCATCTGGGTGCATGCGGTCTCGGTAGGCGAAGTGCAGGCTGCGGTGCCGCTGGTGCGCCAGCTGATGCACAACTACCCGGATATCCCGCTGGTCATCACTACAGTAACGCCGACCGGCGCCGGGCGGGTGCGCGATATTTTTGGTGACAGCGTCTGCCACCTGTATGCCCCGTATGACTTGCCGGGAGCGGTGCGCCGGTTTTTCGATCGCGCAATACCGCAGCTGGCAATTATTATTGAAACCGAGCTATGGCCGAATCTGTACCACGAGTGCGGTCAACGCAATGTGCCGCTGGTGCTGGCCAGCGCTCGCATCTCACCATTGTCCGTTTCCAAGTACCGGCGTTTCGTCAGCCTGTTTCGCGAGGCGTTGTCGCATGGCATTGTCATCGCCGCGCAAAGCGACAGCGATGCTGAAAGATTTCGCACGCTCGGCGCAAACCCTGCTCGAACTCACGTAACCGGCAACATAAAGTTTGACTTCGAGCCGGCCGGTGACCTGCAGAGCCGCGGCACGGCGCTGCGCAATGAGCATGCAGCCGGCCGGCCGGTGTGGGTTGCCGGAAGTACCCACGAGGGTGAAGAGGAGCAGGTGCTCGAAGCGCTGCAGATCGTGCGGCAGAAGTTTCCTGATTTATTGCTGATGCTGGTGCCACGCCACCCGGAGCGGTTCAACGCGGTGGCGACGCTGCTGCAGGAACGCGGCTGGAGCGTGGTCAAACGCAGCAGTGGCGACCGCTGCTCGCCGACCACAGATGTTTTCCTGGTCGACACGCTCGGCGAGTTGACCATGATTTATGCAGCGTCTGATTTCGCTTTTGTCGGCGGCAGCCTGGTGCCTGTGGGCGGGCACAACCTGCTGGAGCCGGCAGCGCTTGGCCGCCCGATCCTGATAGGTCCGCACACCTTCAATGCCGAGGACATCGCCGAAATGTTTATCGACGCTGACGCGGCGATGCGTGTCAACGATGCGCATGACCTGGCGTTTCACCTGGAGCGCTGGCTCGGAGATGCCGAAATTCCTGCAGCCTATGGCAGCCGCGGATTGCTACTGTTACAGCAGAATCGCGGCGCGTTACAGCGATTGCTGTCGCTTATCGACCCGTTATTGCCACGACGGCCGGCTAGTTGAGCCAGCCGTTGACCTGGGCCAGGTCAGCATTGCTCAGAATACCAGCAGCCTGCTTGAGGCGAATCAGGTTGATGATGTAGTCGTAACGACTGCGCTCGAGGTTGGTGCGGGCAGACAGCAGGTCGCGGCGCGCATTGAGTACGTCTACCGTCGTCCGTGTGCCCACTTCGAAGCCGGCTTCAGTGGCCTGCAGGGCAGTTTCCGCCGAAGCCAGCGCCTGCTCGAATGCCCGAATCGTTGAAATATCCGATTCAACACTGAGGTAAGCATCGCGAGTCTCGCGCTCGGTTTCGCGTGCGACGCGTTCCAGTCGTTCGCGAGCTGCACGGTGCTCGAACACGCGCTGGCGCACGAGTGACGAGGTGCGGCCACCGCTATAGATCGGAATGTTCAGCTGCAGCTGTACTGAGTCGCTGGAAATATCGCTGGCAATGTCGTCGAGGCCGCCCGCCATGAGATTGAGCCGGCTGCCGTCCGAATCGAATTCATTTTTGTTGACGACCAGGTCCAGGGTTGGCAGATGGTCAGCGCGCTGCACGCCAACCGCATCCTTGGCAATTTGTACACCAAGACGACTGGAAACCAATGACAGGTTCTGCTCCAGAGCGCGTTCGACCCAGGCATCTTCGCTGGCAGGGTCCGGCTTGACCAACGGCAGTGAGGTATCGGGGTTTTCCAGATCCTGCACTATGGCGCCGGTCAGCTCACGGAGGTTTTCCCGTGCCGTGCGCAACACACGTTTGGCAAGTATTTCCGCGGCCACGGCCTGATCGAAAGCAGCGCGTGACTCCTGTACGTCGGTAATTGCGATAAGGCCGACTTCAAAGCGCGTCTCGGACTGCTCGAGCTGTCGCGCTATGGCTTCCTTGTCGGCCTGGGCCGATTCGAGCCCGTCGCGCGCAGCCAGCACGTCGAAGTAGCGCGTTGCCACCCGCAGCATCAGGCTTTGCTGCGCGCTGCTGTAATCCACTTCCGCCTGGGCGACGATCTTGTCGGCCTGGCGCAGGCTCAGCCACTGGTCCCAGCGAAACAGCGTCTGGGTCAGCTGAACGGAAAGCGAAGTCTGGTCGTCGTCGTTGTTGATCGGGATCTCGAAAAAACCGTCGGCGCCAAACTGGGCGCTGGTTCCGTCCGATCCCTGGTCAGTCCGGGTGGCATTGAAGCCGAGTTGTGGCAACAGGGCCGAGCGTGCCTGCGGCCGTGCCTCCATTGCGGCCAGTTTTACCGCATCGGCCTCGCGCAACAGCGGGTCGCTTTGCAGAGCCAGCTTGTAGACTTCCAGCAGGTCGGCGCTGTGGGCTGGAGAGCTCAGCAGGCCAACGAGGATCAATACAGTGAGCCGGAATAATTTCATGACGGCGTCCTTGGGTTTTTGCAGTGCAACAGCAGCAAGGCTGCTAGTGATTTAGTGTTATAGCTAACTATAACAGTTAATGCCACAGTTGGCGACTCAGTAGATGGGCACCGAGGCGTCGATCTCATTCGACCATGCGGTGATCCCGCCACAAAGATTGAAGACACCGTCAAGGCCCGACTGGTTCAGGAATCGTGTGATAATCGCGCTGCGCTTGCCACTGTGGCACATCACCACCAGGTCCCTGTTGCCGCGGCTGGCGCGCAGCTCGTCGAGTCGCTCGGGAACGTCATTCATCGGAATACACAGCGCGCCGTCGACGGCCGCGGTTTCGATTTCCCAGGGCTCGCGAACATCCAGCAGCAGCACTTCGTCGCGCGGCAGCCGTGCGGCCAGCTGCTGGACGGTGATCTGGCTGATTTCCATCAGAAATCGAACCGCGCCGGCGCGTTGAAGCCATGCAAAGCAGGCAGGACGGTCTCGAACAGGCTCTCGCGCAGCCAGGTGTCCGGGCCGGTGCGGGTGATCAGCAGTGCCTCCATGACCGGCGCCTCGCCGACGATGACAAAAAGCCGTCCACCTGCCCGCAGCGCCTCGGCAAAGCGTTTCACGTAGACCGGCGTGGAGCCGGTAACCGCGATGACATCGTACTTGTCACTGGCACTGAGCTCCGCGGCGTCTGCCACTTCGGTACGCACACCGGTGATGCCAAGCTCGCTATGGATCGTGGTGGCATGCTCGAGCAGTTCCGCGTGGATATCGATGCTGGTCACGCGGGCGCCCAGCGCCGCGAGGCATGCCGATGAAAAACCGCTGCCAGTGCCGATGTCGAGTGCTGTATCGCCGTCTTCGACTGACAGGGCCTGCAGCATGCGGCCCTCGACATTGGGTTTCATCATTACCTGTCCGGCAGGCAGCGGGACCATGATGTCGGCGAATGCCAGTCGGCGATAACCCGGGGGCACAAAATTTTCGCGTGGTACCGCCGACATTACCTCCAGGACGCGCGGGTCGAGCACTTCCCAGCCGCGAACCTGCTGTTCGATCATCTGCTCACGGGCGTGCTGAATATCCATAATGCTCTCTGTAAGCGGCTGGCGCCGGGAAGGTTACGCAGTTTGGGGCAGGTCGACAAGGCGTCACAGGGGCGAACTTATGTGAAACCAATCGCCTCGCGCGGCGGCATGTAATATCCTGATTCACTTAATCTGTAGCACCGAACGGGGGGCCGGTGAGACAGCCAGACAAAGCCCGCCGAGTGTCCTGGAAGGATCGATGACAGCATTATCTAAAGAGTTGCGGGAAGCGACGGCGCGACTCAGCGCGGCTGCGCGTGAGCCCCTGGCAGGATCACGCCGGGTCTACGTCACCGGCAGCCAGGCCGACATCAAGGTGCCGATGCGCGAGGTGGGGCAGGCCGATACCCCGGCGGTGTTCAATGCCAGCAGCAATCCGGCCATTACCATCTACGATACGTCGGGTCCCTATACTGACCCGGCGGCGGACATCGATCTGCAGCAGGGCCTGCCGCCAATACGCAGTTCCTGGATAGAGAGTCGCGACGACACCGAACAGCTGGGGTCTGCTTCGGCGACGTTTACCCGTGAGCGTGCCGCGAAAGAGGCTGTCGCGGCGGTGCGCTTTCCCAACCAGCCGGAACCGCGCCGGGCCCGCGGGGACAGTTGCGTTACTCAAATGCATTATGCGCGTCGCGGAATCGTTACGCCGGAAATGGAGTTTGTCGCGTTACGCGAAAATCTGCGACGCGAGGAGTTGCGTGACAGCTACCAGGCCGCGGGCCTGCTGCGGCGCCAGCCCGGCGAAGCATTCGGCGCCAGGTTGCCGGAAAGCGTCACGCCCGAGTTTGTGCGCGATGAAGTTGCAAGCGGACGTGCCATCATTCCGGCGAATATTAATCACCCCGAATCCGAGCCGATGGCCATCGGTCGCAATTTTCTTGTCAAGGTCAACGCCAATATCGGCAACTCGGCGGTAACTTCGTCTATCGCCGAAGAGGTCGAAAAAATGGTGTGGTCGATCCGCTGGGGCGCGGACACCGTAATGGATCTTTCCACCGGCAAGAACATTCATGAAACACGTGAGTGGATTCTGCGCAACTCGCCGGTGCCGATCGGAACCGTGCCGATCTACCAGGCGCTGGAAAAAGTAAACGGCCGGGCGGAGGAGCTGACCTGGGAGATCTTCCGCGACACATTAATCGAGCAGGCAGAGCAGGGTGTCGACTATTTCACCATTCACGCCGGCGTGCGGCTGGCCTATGTCCCACTTACTGCCGACCGCGTGACCGGTATCGTCTCGCGTGGTGGTTCGATCATGGCCAAGTGGTGCCTGGCGCATCACGAAGAGAGTTTTCTTTACACCCGCTTCCACGAAATCTGCGACATTATGCGCGCTTACGACGTGTCGTTCTCCCTCGGCGACGGACTGCGTCCGGGCAGTATTGCCGATGCCAACGATGAAGCGCAGTTTGCCGAGCTGAAGACCCTGGGTGAACTGACTCAGGTTGCCTGGGATCGTGATGTTCAGGTGATGATCGAAGGCCCCGGTCACGTGCCGATGCAGCTGATCAAGGAAAACATGGATAAAGAGCTGGCCGAGTGTTACGAGGCACCGTTCTACACGCTTGGTCCGCTGACAACTGACATCGCCCCCGGCTACGACCACATTACTTCGGCAATCGGCGCGGCCCAGATCGGCTGGTACGGCACCGCAATGCTGTGCTACGTCACGCCCAAGGAACACCTCGGATTGCCGGACCGCGAAGACGTACGCGAGGGAATTGTCACCTACAAGATTGCCGCCCATGCTGCCGACCTCGCCAAGGGGCATCCGCTGGCCCAGGTACGCGACAACGCGCTGTCAAAAGCCCGCTTCGAGTTCCGCTGGGAAGACCAGTTCAATCTCGGCCTGGATCCTGAGCGCGCGCGCGAATTTCACGATGAAACCCTGCCAAAGCAGGCGCACAAGGTGGCGCATTTCTGCTCGATGTGTGGGCCGCACTTCTGTTCCATGAAAATCACTCAGGAAGTGCGCGACTATGCCCGCGATAACAAGCTGCATGACAATCAGCAGGCCATCGACGAAGGTATGAAAGAAAAAGCCAAAGAATTTCGTGACAAGGGCGCCGATATTTACCAGGAGGTCTGATCGCCAGTGCCGGGGGTATTTGAATTGAGCATGATCGGCGTGGGCCTGGTGGCCCTCGTGCTGACCTGGTTTGTGACGCGACGCAGTTTTTTGCGTCGCATCGAACGGCTCAACCTGGAGTTGGGCAATATCGCCGAGCACCAGGAATTCCGCCAGCGTGTAACCGAGACCAATCGCGATGACGAGCTGGGCCGGCTGGAGCGCTCGGTCAACGACGTGTTTGATGCCATTGACAGCCGCGATCGGGCCGACGACGTGCGTGAGAGGCTGTTTCGCAACCTCGCCGAGGGCGTGCAGGAAGCGATAATCGTCCTGCGTAACAAGGTGATTTACGCCAACCCGCGCGCGGCGGCGATGCGTGGCGTGCGACAGCAGGACCTGATCAATAAATCCGCGCTGGAAATCGTGCATCCTGATTTTCGTGAACAGATTGCCGACCTGTTCGATCGCCATCTTGCCGGCAAAGAAGTTCCTGACCGCTTCGAAGTGCAGCTGCTCAATCGCGAGGGCGAAGGTGTCTGGGTGGAAGGCACGACGAGTATTATCGATTACGAAGGTAAGCCGGCTTTGTTGTTTGCTGCCTTCGACGTGTCGCGGCGTAAAAACTCCGCAGAGCAGCTAAGCCGCGAAAAAGACCGGGCGGCAACCACTCTGCAGTCGATTTCCTACGGCGTGATCACTGCCGATATTGACGGGCAGATCGACTACATGAATGCCGCGGCCGAAGCCATGCTGGATTGTGATTCTGCCGATGCACGCGGCCGTGAGCTGCTGGATATCGTTTCTCTGGTGGATGAAACCGACCGCAAGCCGCTGCGCGATCCGGTCGCGCAGTGCCTGCAGCAGCATCGTCGCATCAGCCTCGGCCGCCGCGCGCTCATGCTGGTCGGCACCGACGAGTATTCGGTCGAGCTGAGCGTCTCGCCGATCGGCGGTGGCCCGGACATGCACGGTTGCGTCATTGTTATCCACGATGTGACCGAACTGCGTGGACTGGCGCGGCAGATGTCTTATCAGGCCAGTCACGATGCACTGACCGGCCTGTTTAACCGCCGTGAGTTCGAACGCCGTGTCGATGAAGCGCTGAAGACGGCGCAGGCCAGCGGTACCGGTCACGTCGTGTGTTACCTGGATCTGGACCGCTTCAAGGCGGTGAACGACACCTGCGGCCACATGGCCGGGGATAACATGCTGCGCGAAGTTGCCGGCCTGATCCGCGAGCAGGTGCGTGACTCTGATTCGGTGGCCCGGCTGGGTGGTGATGAGTTCGGCATGTTGCTGTTCGGTTGCCCGCTGGAGAAAGCCCGGCAAATTGCCGATGACGCCTGTCGCGCGGTGGAGGACTATCGTTTTGTCTGGCGTGACCGGATTTTCCAGGTTGGCGTGAGCATCGGGTTGGTCGAGATCGGCCACGAAAGCGGCACCGTTGTCGACGCGCTGATGGCGGCCGATTCGGCCTGCTATGTTGCCAAGCAGAGCCGCAGCCGCGTTCATGTCTACTCGGCGCGTGATGAGGCGGTTGCACGGAACAAGGGCGAGATCGCCTGGCTGCAGCGGCTGCAGGTGGCACTGAAGGACAACAAGTTCGAGCTGCATGCGCAGCCGATCGTCTCGGTCGACGGCAAGGTGACCGATGGGCCCGCCTTCGAAGTTTTGTTACGCCTGCACGACGATGGCGGTCGCGAGATTGCGCCCGGCGAGTTCATCGAGGCCGCCGAGCGTTACAAGCTGATGCCGCGTATCGATCGCTGGGTGATCGAGACCGCATTCAGCGCCCTGGGTAGCGGCGGGCTGCGTCTGCCGGATAATCGCAGTTGCACCATCAATCTGTCCGGGCAGACCATCGGCGATGGTCAGTTCCTCGAATTTGTCGTCGAATGCCTCGACCGCACCGGCGTGATACCCGATCGAATCTGCTTCGAGCTCACCGAGTCATCGGTGATCACCAACATCGGTCATGCGCGGCGTTTTATCGAAGTGCTGCACGGTATGGGCTGTCGCTTTGCGCTGGACGATTTCGGCAGCGGGCTGGGGTCGCTGGCCAACCTGCGCGAACTGTCGATGGATTTCATCAAGATAGACGGGTCTTTCCTCAAGAACCTGGAAACCGATGCTGTCAACCAGGCGATGGTGACGGCCATGATCAAGCTGGCTCGCACACTGGACATAAAAGTGGTCGCCGAGCAGGTGGAGGATCGCGAATCACTGGACGCCATCCGCAAGCTCGGGGTCGACTTCGTCCAGGGATACGCCATAGGCCGGCCGCGGCCCCTGCCGGTTGCCCACGCCGCCTGAAGCTCCGTATTACCGGCCATTGACGACCGCGGCGAGCGGTTCGACCCCTGTAGCCGGTTAACGTAGAATACCGCGCCGTCGAGCCCACCTTATGGGGCCATTGAGTGACCGGCTCGTACAAACCGTTTTTCAGCCTGCCCGGACAGCTTTCCGGGCCGGCCTGCTGCATCGATTTTTTTTAGAGGCTTTGTAATGGACATCAGCTATATACCGGTAATCATGGGCATCGTCGGCTTGGTAGCAGCGATGCTGATCTACCTGATGGTCAAGCGCTACCCGGGTGGCGAGGGAAAAGTTGCCGATATCGCTGAACAGATTCACCAGGGCGCCATGACCTTTATTCGCCGCGAGTATTTTCTCTTGTGGTCGTTTACCGGCGTCGTGGCTGTGATCATTTACTTCACGCCTGCGCTCGGTGGCTACACTGCAGCGGCGTTTCTCGTGGGTGCGTTGTGCTCATCGGTGGCCGGTGGTATTGGCATGTACACGGCGACGCGCGCCAACGTACGCACCACCGTCGCGGCGCACGAGCAGGGTGCGGCGACCGCTTTGAGTGTCGCCTTTTTCGGTGGCTCGATTATGGGGCTTACCGTTGCGGCAATGGGATTGATCGGGCTGGGCGGGCTTTATGTCTGGTTTATTGGTAATGCGGCTGACCTGCACAATGCACATCACCTGCACGGCTTTGGTATGGGCGCCTCTGTGGTTGCTCTGTTCTCCCGTGTCGGTGGCGGCATTTTCACCAAGAGCGCGGACGTGGGCGCTGATCTGGTCGGCAAGATCGAGGCCGGTATCCCGGAGGATGATCCACGTAACCCGGGCGTAATAGCCGATAACGTCGGCGACAACGTCGGCGACGTGGCCGGCATGGGTTCGGATATTTTCGAATCGTATTGCGGGTCAATGATCGCCACGATTGCCATTGCCTCGACCATGGCCGGGGCGGCCGCCCTGGGCGGGCGTGCCGAGCTGATGGGTCTGCCACTGTTGCTGGCTTCCGTTGGTCTGGTGTGTTCGCTGCTGGGCATACTGATTGTGCGCCTGGGTTCGGGCAGCAAGCCGGAAGTGGCGCTGCGTATGGGTACCTTTGGTTCCGCAGTGTTGTTCATCATCGCATCGTATTTTGTTGTGACTTCATCCGGCGTGGATGTCGGCGTGTGGAAGTGTGTGCTGGCCGGCGCAGTCGGTGGCATCGTCATTGGCCTGGTAACCGAGTACTACACAGGTGGTTCACCGGTGCGCAAAATCGCCAAATCGGGTGAGACCGGCGCGGCAACCGTAATGATCAGTGGTTTGGCCACTGGTATGCAGTCGGTGACAGTGCCCGTGCTAACCATTTGCGCCATTATCTTTTTCGGCAACATGTTTGCCGGTTTGTACGGTGTGGGCATCGCGGCAGTCGGCATGCTGGCCACGGTCGGTATTACTATGGCGATTGATGCCTATGGCCCGGTGGCCGATAACGCCGGCGGCATAGCCGAGATGGCCGGTCTGGGCGAGGACACTCGCAAGATTACTGATTCGCTCGATGAGGTTGGTAATACCACGGCGGCAATAGGTAAGGGTTTTGCGATTGGTGCTGCGGCATTGGCGGCGCTTGCGATTATTACGGCGTATATAGAGGTCGTTTCCGCAGATAATCCTGACTTCTCGCTCGCGTTGTCCAATCCAACCGTGCTGATCGGTGTATTCCTCGGCGGTATTTTCCCGTTCCTGGTCAGTTCGATCACCATGACGGCGGTCGGTGATGCTGCGTTCGAGATGATCAAGGAGATTCGCCGTCAGTTTAAAGAGATTCCTGGTCTGCTCGAGGGCAATGCCGAACCCGATACCGTACGTTGTGTCGACATTGCGACTACCGCAGCGCTGAAGCGCATGGTGCTGCCGGGCGTGCTGGCCGTTGGTGCGCCGGTGGTCGTGGGCCTCACCCTCGGTGGGGAAGCTTTGGGTGGCATGCTCGGCGGAGCCCTGCTGGGTTGTGTGCTGATGGCCCTGTTCATGGCCAACGCCGGCGGTGCCTGGGATAACGCCAAGAAATACATCGAGAAGGGCAACCTGGGTGGCAAGGGCTCCGATACCCACAAGGCTGCTGTGGTTGGCGACACTGTTGGTGATCCGTTCAAGGACACGTCGGGGCCGTCGATGAACATTCTCATCAACGTAATGGCGATCGTCTCGCTCGTCATCGCACCGATCGTCGCGTAACCCGGCGCG